>CAZSOG010000052.1:0-11789 GCA_964607555.1 uncultured Pirellulaceae bacterium
GGGCGGCGCTGGGGTGGTGGATCACTGCCGACTGTAGCTTGGTTTAGTCATTTCCGCAACCGGTGGTGCCGCGCGTTTCCGGCACGCCATGAACAGGCCGCCGTGGCAAGAGTGACCGCCAACGACGGCCTGAAGGGCTCATGGCAGGGACGCTGCCAGTAACCGCCGTCTAATGGCAGAAGTTCTCACAAACCAATCGCCAACCCCGCACCGAGCGCTGTCCCGAACCAACGGTGAGCCGGTCATGAATAATCCACGTACTAGCGGTCCCGATTCCACGCAATCGGGCGCGACGGATCGGATGCGACAAAGGCGGTCGTGGCGGGGAGCGCGAATTGAATTCCGGCCTCTTCAAACTGCTGCATGATCCGCAGATTCAGTCGCTCGCTGAACCCCAGGAAATCCCAGTAGTTGGGCGGATGGTACCAATAGATCATCAGCAGATTCAGACAATCCGAATTGAACTCGTTCAAGAAAACACGCGGGGGAAAGGCCGGTTCCATCCCCTCATGGTCCGCCAAGGCCGTACGCACGATCTGGATCGCCTTTTCCACTTTCTCGACCGGCGTGTCGAACGGGATCCGGATGCTCGCGGTCCGGCGAATATGCGGCCGCTGCGAGACATTTTCAATGTCACTCCGCGCCATCTCCTCGTTCGGAACGGTGACCAGATGTCCAGTCAGCAGGCGGATTCGCGTGGAACGTAATCCGATTTCCTGAACGACGCCGTCATATTGTGCGACTTTGATCCGTTCACCGACTCGAAACGGCTTGTCCAGCAGAACCATGACACTGCCGAAGAAGTTCTTCACGGTGTCCTGGGCCGCGAGTGCGAAGGCCAAGCCGCCGACCCCCGCACCGGCCAGAAGAGTGGTAACGGGGATCCCCATCTGTTGGCCCCCTTCGAGAAAGATCACGACGGCGATCGTGAGACTCAGGAACCGGAGTGCGAGTCGGATCAAGTGCGCGTCGACGCCGCGCGGGTGAATTCGCGGCGAGCTGATAATGACGGCGGCGATCCGATTGCCAACGCCAACGACGACACCAATGGAAGCGATCAGAAACAAAACGTTCATTGCGTAAACGATGATCGTCCGCGCTTGGCCCGTCATTCGCAACTGGCTCGATATCAGGTACTCGACCAGCAAGGGGATCAGCATCGCGGCCACCGGAAATGCCAACGAGACCCCATAGCGAATGAACCGCCAGCGTCCGGGTCGGCGGATAAGGAATCGGCCGATTGCGTAACTGACGAACATGAGAAACGCCCCGATGACGAGGACCGCAAGCGAGCCGAACCACTGCCAGACCGTATTGTCGAAAATGGTCTTATGGGCCCAAGCCGGCAAGTGGTGGAGCCATTTCGCGGAGATCATCCAGCCCGGTGCCGTGCGGTACCACTGCAGAAAATGCGGTGTTGCCTGGCGACTCTGGTAGGGTAGATCCTTGACGCGCGCGTAGAATCCGGTCGCGCGCGAAACCGTGTCCGCGCTGAACAGGTACTCGCCTTTCCGGTCGCCCTCTTCGATACGGCAGATCGTGATATCGGTGCCCGGGATTTTCCATCGGGCCAGCGGCGTCACATCCTTCTCGACCGATACCTGCTCAGGGCCAGGCACTTGAAAGTCGGCGGGCAACGGGATCCGATCGAGGATTTCTTTCAAGCAGATCGCGGCCTCGGCGCCGGTACTGTCACGCATTGCGGGAGCCAACTCACTCAGATCGAGGCATCGCAAAATGCGTCCACCGATGGTGCGGCGCACATCCGTGCCGTTCTCCTGACGTCCGTGATCGCGAACGAATGCATAATACTCGTTGCAGGTGTCCAGAAAGCTGCGCAGCGTCGCGCGGGGATTCGACGTATCAACTGCCTGCAGCGGATTCAGTGGCGCGCCCGCCCCGCAAGCAATACGCTCAGGTAACGCGCCAACACACAGCATGAGAAACAGCAGAATCAGATACGTGGGCAAGGCACCCGGCAAGGGAACACCAGCCAAGTCGTCGCGCGTCGATTTACCCACAGTCGTTCTCCTGATCGAGTGAATCCATGCCCTCAAGCCGGCACGGATTCCCCGCGTTCATTCCTGGACGCAAGGTGTTGATCGCGTGGCCGTTGAAATCGCATGGCATCTGCCAACGCTACGGAACTGCCTTGCCAACGTCTCCATGCGTCCGCGCCGGGCAAGAGCGTCCATTGTACCGCATGGAAACCGGGTTTTGTTATCCGTTGCAAGACCATGTGATTCGCCGGCGTCATGCAAATGGCCAAGCTTTGCCCAACGCATCATGTTGCATGTCAACCAGCTGGCGGATGCCGCGGCGCGCCATCTGCAACAATTGCGTCAGATCCTGTTCCGAAAACGTCGCGTTCTCGCCGGTCCCCTGAACTTCGACATACTGGCCACCGCCGGTCATGACAACGTTCATATCGACCGCCGCGGCCGCATCCTGTTCGTAATCCAAATCCAAGACAATCTTGTCGTGCACGACGCCCACGCTAACCGCCGCGACAGTGTCGCGCAACGGAAAGACGGTCCGATCGGGCAATTCGCGTCGGATCGACCGCAAGGCATCCACCAGTGCAATCAATGCACCGGTGATGCTGGCCGTCCGCGTGCCGCCATCCGCCTCCAACACGTCGCAATCGACCGTGACAAGCCGCTCGCCGAGCGCCTCCAAGTTGGCCACGGCGCGCAGGCTGCGTCCAATCAGACGCTGGATTTCCGTCGTTCGGCCATCGACGTGCCCATCGCGATCACGCCGTTTCCGCGGTGATGTGCTGCCCGGCAACATGTTGTACTCGGCCGTGATCCAGCCACGCCCCTGACCGGCTAGCCAGCGCGGAACTTCCGCGGAAATACTCGCCGTGCAGAGGACCGTCGTTCGGCCCGCCTGGTACAGAACACTTCCCGGTGCACCCCGCGTGAAACGCCGCCGCACTTTCACCGGTCGAAGCTGATTAATACGCCGTGGCATGAATGGTGACTCCGGATGAAGAAGGGAAGGAAAATTGGAAATAAGAAATAAGAAATAAGAAATAAGGTAGCCGTTCACGGAAATGTGTTCGATTGAACAGAACCTTCTGTTTTTTCCAGTGTCAGCATGCGGTGCAGCCGGACGGAAGATGGATAAGAATATTCAGACCGTAAGGAATTCAAGAGGCATGTCCCAAAAACTCGACTCACGTGCAACAACTTTCGGCCCATAAGATCTCTCATCCTGATCGACATGACATGTAATGTTTCGGGACCCTTCCCCTGATTCATGCTAGCCGAACATCTCCCCATTTGTCACGCGGGGTCAAGTGTGGGCAGGAACACGGCCAAGGTGGCTTGCGTTGTTCGGTGGGGTGCCGGTCGCGTCATGCATTACCGGTGCGTAGCGTGAACGGCCCATTGCTTCGGCGTAACAAAGCCACCGGGTAGCCGCTGCGGGTAGGCACAAAAATGCCGCTCGGCAGGGCGACGGTTCTCGTCACCGAAGTCCCGCCTCGCGACCCGCCGCGCACATCGCGCCCCCCTCCCGTGGACTAATCACAGCTGATCGTTGGAGTGGTCTCATTGGGATGATCTCCCGCGATGAATTCGTCGTCCGCCCCTGAAATAACGTAGAGTTTCAAGGGGCAGTTCCCAGGTCCGGGGGCCACAATTGCGGAGCGGTTCGATGGGACGTGTCTACCACTTTCTCCAGACGGTACCGAGTTGGATTGAGCAGCTGACGATCCACCAGTTGCTGATGCTCGCCGGGATCATCACGGTTGCCATGTGGTTCGTACTCGTCACATCTGGTCGACGATTCTCGTGACACGTCCAAATCCATCTGCTACGATAGTAACCTGGTCGTGGCATTTGGAGCGTTCCACTGGACTATCGAAGGGGACCCTAACCATGCGGCATTGGGTAATGGTGTGCACATCGGCGATCGCGGTGGCGGCGTTCTGGTTCTTTCCGGGCGGGGCCAATGCCCAGCTCAAGCCGGGCGATAAAGCGCCGGAGTTTAAACTCAAGGGCAGCGACGGTAAGACGTACTCGTTGGCCCAGTTTGCAGGCAAAAAGGCGGTGGTGATTGCGTGGTATCCCAAGGCGTTCACCGGCGGGTGAACGAAGGAGTGCATCTCGTTCCGTGAGAACGGCAAACTGTTGCGCGAGTTCGACGTTGCTTATTTCACCGCCAGTTGTGATTCGGTGGAAACCAACACCCGTTTCGCGAAAAAGCTGAACCTGGATTATCCCATCCTGAGCGATCCCGACGGTAAAGTCGCGACTGCGTTTGGGATCTATAATCGCGTCATCAAAATTCCCGCGCGCAAGACATTCTATATCGGCAAAGATGGTCGCATCTTGCATATCGACCAGAAGGTCAGCGTCGCGCACCACGCGCAAGATGTCGCCGCGCGGCTGAAGAAACTCGGTATCAAGCGGAAAGCTGACCAGTGACGCGCGCTTCCACAGGACCCGATGAGCTAGGGCGTATCGGCGCCGATCACCTTTTGAAACTCCTGTTCCGAGATGATTGGGATCCCGAGCGTCTTGGCCTTCGCCAATTTGCTACCCGGTTTTTCGCCCGCGACGACCAGATCGGTTTTGCTTGAGACGCTCGACGCGGCCCGCCCGCCCAGCGCGGCGATACGGCATTTGATTTCATCGCGTGTGCAACTCACCAACGAGCCGGTAACCACGATGGTCTTTCCCGCCAGCGGGCGGTCCGACCGGGGCGGCGTGGCGCGATCCGCTTCCATCGACACGCCCAGGTCGCGCAAGTCGTCGACCGTTGCCGCGCCCTGCGCGCCGTGCAGAAACGCGTGCACACTTTGCGCGATCACGGGACCGATTTCGTTGATCGCGCTCAGCTCGTCGACCGAGGCTTGCCGCAGGTCGTCCATGCTGGCAAAATGCTCGGCCAGGACGTTGGCCACTCGGCTGCCGACGTGCCGGATCGAAAGTGCGTTGAGCAATCGAGCCAAACCACGCGTCTTGCTGGCGTCAATGGCCGCCAGTAGTTTGTCCGCCGACTTCTCGCCCATGCGTTCAAGATCGCATACCGGCGTCTTCGTCAAGCGGTACAGGTCGCCCAGCCGGCGGACCAGGCCGTTGTCGACCAGTTGGCCGACGAGCTTATCGCCAAGCCCTTCAATATCCATCGCATTGCGGCTGGCAAAATAGCGAACCCGTTCCTTCAGCTGGGCCGGGCACTCGGGGCTCAGGCAGCGGATATAGACACCCGCTTCGTCCTTGACCAGCACGGAACCGCATTCCGGGCAAGTGGTCGGGAAAGAAAACGGTGGCAGTCCTTGCTTGCGCGCGTGTTTTTGCACCCGCACGATGTGCGGAATAATCTTCCCCGCCTTCTCCACGATCACTCGGTCGCCGACGCGGACATCTTTGCGTTTGATTTCATCCGCATTGTGTAAACTTGCCCGACTCACCGTGGTCCCCGCCAGTTCAACCGGCTCCAATTCGGCGACCGGGGTAATCGCACCGCTCTTGCCAACCTGGACCACGATCTGGTTCACGCCGGTTTCCGCTTCGTATTTTTCGAATTTATAAGCGATGATCCAGCGGGGACTCTTGGTCGTACTGCCCAGTCGCGTGCGCTGCGCGAAATGGTTCACCTTCAAAACCAGTCCATCGACTTCGAAATCAAGTTCATGCAGCCGCTCGATTTCCAATTCGCAGTGTTCCAACGCCGCGTCGAAGTTGGGAAAGCATGCGACATGGGGAGTCGCCGGCAATCCGTACTCGCGCAGCTCATCCAGGAATTCCATGTGGGTTGCGGCGCGCAGCCCTTCGCAAAAGCCAATGCCATGACAGAAGAGCCGCAAGTGCCGCTCGGCACAGATGCGCGGGTCCAACAGGCGGATGCTGCCCGCCGTCACGTTGCGTGTGTTGGCGTAGGGAGTCAGTCCCTTACGCTCCCGCAGTTCGTTCAATAGGACGAGATCCGAGTTGGTCATGTAGATCTCGCCACGCACTTCCAGAACCGGCGGGGGATTGGCACCGGCCAGTCGCAACGGCACAGCACGCATCGTACGCACGTTGTGCGTGATGTCATCGCCCACGCGCCCGTTACCGCGCGTCGCGCCACGGACCAATTGCCCGTTTTCGTAAACGAGAGATACAGCGACGCCGTCAATCTTCAACTCGACGACCCACTCGATCGGTTCGCCATCGAGCAGCTTCTCCGTACGCCGGCCGTACTGACGTAACTCGTCAAGACTGTACGTGTTGTCGATCGAGAGCATGGGCACTCGATGCGCCACCTGGGAGAGCCCCGACACCGGTTGATCACCGAGTCGCTGCGTCGGGCTGTCCGGAGTAACCAGTTCCGGGTGCGCCGCCTCATGCTGCTTAAGCTCGGCCATGAGCCGATCGTACTCGAGATCGGTGATTTCCGGCGCGGCATCGACATAGTATTTCTTGTCGTGATACCGGATCAGCGCGCGGAGCTGTTCGATGCGCCGTCGTATCTCGTCATGCATCGTCGGATGTCCTGGAAAAACGGCCTTTCGGGAGATCCCGGTAAGGTCCACATGGCTGACGGTTGGCAAACGGCATAAAAACCGGATAAGGTTCCTCCAGCGGCAACCGCAGTGTTTCCACAGCAGAGGCCGGCCCTCCGTTCTCACCCGCCACACTCGGGCGGCGCGGTCAGCGGCTCGGCCGGATTATTCGGTATCAGGCACAGGAAACGCAACGGCACATCACCCGAATTGATGAACTGATGGAGCTCGTCGCTGGCCACCAGAATGACCGACCCGGGCCCGATGGCGTGCGGCTGGTCACCCCGCATCACTTGCCCTGCTCCTTCGAGCACAAAGACTTCGTGTTCGTAGGGATGTGTATGACGTGGCGTGAAGCCGCCCGGTGCCACCTCGAATTGCCGCATCGCGAAATTTGGTGCGTGCTCGGCGCCGCCGATCAACCACCGCACTTGACAGCCCGAGGCACCGGTCATATTGACCGGTTTCTGGGTGACTTCACTAACTTGTTTCACAATCATGACGATCGATTCTCCTTCTTTTTGCCTTTGGATTGCCGATAAGACGTCCGGGGTGGCCGAATTATACCGTGAAATCGAGGATTGAGCACGGGCGTGGCGTGCATATTTGGGCGAAGTCGCACGGGCGTCCTGGCGGATGCAACCAGGATTGCCCAAAACCGGGCGCTGGCGGCCGCGTCCTGCTCCGGTTCGGGGCGGCCGATGGCGTGTTCAAGACCGCCTCTTGGGCGTTGAAAGCTTGGTGTTGTAGCGCAATATGTTTGTTCCGGGTTTCCTGTCGTTTGTCAACCGTCAGCCATGTGAAATTTACCGGGACCTTTCGAAATGCTTTGGCCGAAGGCCATATTCATCGTAGCTTGGGGCACAGGGAGCCGAAGGCGACCGACGCCCCAGGTTAACGATGGGAAAAGAATCCTTTGGCTGAAAGCCATATTCAACCTCTCCGGCGGCAGAAAACCGGTGCTGACCCAGTCACTGTAACAAGTGGGTCAACCCCAACTTTTCATCACCCTGGGATAACTCTGCCGGCAAGGTCGCACCCCCGCGGCTACGATTTCGGTTCGCCTTCAGCGAACCCAAGAAATATGAGTGCCAACCACATGTTCGGGCCCTCCGTGCGTGCCGCACGGCACGGATTGGATTGCGTCCGGCTTGCGCCAATCGCGGCGAATCTGCCTGTCTGGCCGAAACGGAGGCAGACGTCGTTTCCGCCCGCAGGCGTACAACTGGCACATTCATTCCAGTCCGTCCCGCGTGCCTTCCCCGCCACCCAACATGTCCCTTAAGCCGCAACTCTTGCGCCGGCCGTACCGATTACCTCATATGAGCATGTTGACTTTTCGCCACATGCATGGCATGTGGCCGCGCACCTTGGCCCCAGGTCCCGGACTCCCATGAACGGCTCCCAATCCGATTCGATCCCATTCCGCCGGCCAGACTTCTGCCTCGCGCTGTTCGCGGCACTGATGGGATCATGGGCGGCGTCACTCGCCGCGCCGGGGGGCGATGTCTATTATCAGTCGTTCAAACCACGGATCGAGAGCCCCATTCATCTGCACCGGGGGGCTCCGTGCGGCAATGTGGGCGGCGTCCAGCAGGCCGAGATCATGGCCGATCGACCCCGTCAGGCGGCGATGCAGGCGTTGCGGAATCCGCGCGTGGCGATCGAGATGGCCGACCACGCCTATTCGGCCGCCGCCGAAGCTGAACTCGAACGTTCCGCATCCTGTGTCGATTTATATTTCGAGACGGTCGCGTTCAGTTGGCACTTCGTTCAAAGTCCCAACGCAGCGCCCCATGCCGAGTATCCGCGTGCATGGCAACTGTATCATAGTGGGCTGGCAAAGCTGATCGAGACCGCGACGCGTTTCGGCCGCTTGCAACCGGACCGCGGCCTGCTGATCAACACGCCGATTGGCACGCAGCTGATCCGCATTGAATTGCACGGCTTCGTCTGGAAACCGGCCGACTTCAATCGCATTAATGTCGTCAGCGCGCTATCACTGCAAAACACACTAGAAAACCATTATACGTGCAACGGGCTTGGCGTTCCCCTGGTCATCACGCGCAAGAGGACCGAAGACGAGCGGTTCTTCCTTAATGAAACGCCTTTCGCAGCAACGGCCGTACTGCGTCCGAGTCTCGCGGTCTTGGCCGGTCGAGCGCCACCGGTCGGCACGCCCACCTCGCACGGGCCGCTGGAACTCTACGATCCATTACGTGTCGCGACTGTCACGCTGCATGGCCAACCGGTGAAGCTGGCTTGCGATACGTCCGCAGCCTTCGAACTGGCCAAGAAGGAGATTCAGTACAACCCAATCAAGATCGCACTGAATCCAGGCTTCAGCAATGCCAAGGAACAGTTGTTCATGATCGAGCCGTACCAGCGCGGCAAGTACCCGCTCGTGTTTATTCACGGCTTGCTATCTTCGCCACAAGTGTGGCGGAACATTGCCAATGAAGTGCTGGCTCGACCGGATCTCCGGCGTCAATTCCAGCCGTGGGCATTCCGCTATCCGACCGGGAAGCCGTTCCCGGAATCAGCCGCCGCGTTGCGGCGTGAACTCCAAGCGGCAGTCCAACAACTCGATCCGAACAACAACGATCCCGCCCTGTACCAGATGGTCCTGATCGGGCACAGCATGGGAGGCCTGGTGGCCAAACTCCAGGTAACCAGCAGTGGTAACACGTTGTGGCACAGCGTGGCCAACCGACCGCTCGCGGCAATCCGCGCAAGCGAAAAAGAGCGCGATTACCTGTTCCGCTTGTTCTATTTCGAGCCGCTCCCCTTCGTAACACGTGTCGTGTTCATCGGGACGCCCCATAACGGCAGCGTGCTGGCCAGTCAGGCGATCGGACGCTGCGGCGCGCACCTGATTCAGCAGCCGGTCGAGCAAACAATCGAGCACCAAGCGATGGTCAAGCAGAACCCTGGGGTATTCTCGCCAGAGGTGCGGTATCGAATCCCGAGCAGCATCGATTTACTTGAGCCGGACAGTGAAATCTTGCACGCCATCCAGCAACTCTGTCCGGGACCCAACGTTCAGTTGCATTCGATCATTGGCACCGGTCTTCCTGGGCCGCTGGCGGGCCCCGCGGACGGTGTCGTGCCCGTTTCCAGTGCCCAGCACCCCTATGTCTCGACGGAAAAATACGTCCATACGACCCATGGCAAGTTGCACAGCGACCCGGAATCGGTCGAGGAGATCATGTGCATCCTGCGCCGGCATATCTGGGAAGCGTCCGCGTCGGACATGCCATCTTGCCCTCTGGTCCCGCCGAGCAATTCACCATTTCAAAGTGTCCTCGAGCGGCACGAACCGGCCGGCAGCGTGATTCACGCGCCAACCGGCCAACCGTGACCGTGGCGATTTCTCTGTTTCACGATCGATCTGCCACGGCGCGGTAGGTCGATCACCTGTTTCGTCAAGGGTCCAGCCATCTTTGCTCACGTATTGACAATATGCTGCGCAGCCGACGAGCCCTTTCCCTGCATCTGCCTCGATCCACGGCCCCTCACGACGAACTTCATGAACACTCCGGGCTAACGGCGCGGCTTGAAAGGGCTATACTTGTTTGCGTCAACACTCGTCTGGAAACAACATCCATGTCCGAAGTCACGCGCGTCTTATCCGCGATTGAAGAGGGTGATCCCGAGGCTGCGTCCCAGCTTCTACCGCTGGTGTACGACCAGCTGCGGGAGTTGGCCGCGCATAAGATGGCCGTTGAGCAACCGGGACAGACGCTGCAGGCCACGGCGTTGGTCCACGAAGCCTACATGCGACTGGTGGATGTCGAGCAAACGCCGCATTGGGAATCACGCGGCCATTTCTTTGCGGCGGCGGCCGAGGCGATGCGACGGATCCTGATCGAGCAGGCACGGCGGAAGAGGAGCTTGAAAAAGGGTGGCGAGTTTGTCCGCATCGAACTTGACGACGTCGCGCAGGAGTCCGGTGTCGCGGATCGCGACGAGCTACTCGCGCTGGACGAGGCCTTGACGAAACTCGCCATCGAGGACGCCGGAGCGGCGGAGCTGGTAAAACTCCGATATTTCGCCGGCCTGACCGTGCAGGAGGCAGCCGATGCGCTGGGAATTTCAAGCCGCACGGCGAAGCGGAACTGGGCCTTCGCGCGCGCCTGGCTACAGCGCGAGCTGGACCGCCGATAGCGCGCAAAACGGACCGATTCGGTGCCAGGCGTGGGTGACGACCAGGTTCCGACAGAGGAGTTTGCCGATTTTTCTTGGCCCCGTGACGCGGCGCATCTCGCATTATAATGTAGGTGCTGGTTGTTCAGCTCGATGTGCGTCCCCAGTGTAAAGTCGGGAATCATGGCGGCTGCCTCCGAAAAATCGGTTTTTCTCGCGGCGTTGGAGCTGCGTTCGCCGATCGATCGGCGGTCCTACTTGGAGCAAGCGTGCGCGGGCAGTCCACAGCTTCGCGCGGCTGTTGACGCGTTGCTGGCGGCCCACGACCGCACCAGCAACGTGCTCGATTCGATCCCGGAACCGGTCGGCGTTCTGCACGCGCGTCTTGGTCAGGCAGCCGGCGCGGCGCCCGGCGACGGCACGGGTGGTGCATACCGTCGGCCGGACGGAATTACGGAAGGACCCGGCACGACGATCGGGCCGTACCGACTGCTGGAACAGATCGGCGAGGGCGGCTTCGGTTACGTTTTCGAGGCGGAACAGGTGCGTCCCGTGCACCGCAAGGTGGCCCTCAAAGTCATTAAGCCGGGGATGGACAGCCGCGAGGTGATTGCCCGATTCGAGGCGGAACGACAGGCGCTTGCCCTGATGGACCATCCCAATATCGCACACGTGTTCGATGCCGGCACCACCGATGCCGGGCGGCCGTACTTTGTGATGGAGTTGATTCACGGCGTCCCGATTACTCAGTTTTGTCAAGAAACTGGAATCTCTATCGAGGCGCGGCTTCATCTGTTCATCGACGTTTGCAACGCCGTGCAACATGCCCACCAAAAGGGCATCATTCATCGCGATTTGAAGCCACCAAACGTGCTTGTGACGCACGGCGTCGAACGGCCCGTGGTGACAGTCATCGATTTCGGAGTAGCCAAGGCAATCGGCGAACCGCTGACTGCCAAGACGATACATACGCGTCTCAATCAGGTGATTGGCACGCCCCTCTACATGAGTCCGGAGCAGATTGAGCGTCGTGGCCTCGATGTCGATACGCGCAGCGATATCTACTCACTCGGCGTGTTGCTCTATGAAATGTTGACCGAGGCAACACCTTTTGATCGGGAGCGAATCGCCTCGGTTTCGTTCG
>CAZSOG010000053.1:0-11774 GCA_964607555.1 uncultured Pirellulaceae bacterium
CCCCCACGCAGCTTGACTGCGTGGAGCGTCTGTTTCGCACGCCGCCGCTCCCGCCCGTCGCTTGGAAACATGCGTGCACGGTACGCACATCCTGCAGCCTGAGAATCTACGAGTGCTGATATCGATGCTTCCCAACAGGCACTTCACGCCGCGGACAAGGACCATGATCCTGTCATTACGGCGCGCCACCGTCAGTTGTCTCGCTTGCGTTATGAAGCCGAACTCGCGGAACGACGATACCAACAGGTCGACCCAGACAACCGTTTAGTCGCGGCGGAAGTGGAAGAACGATGGGAGTCTGCCTTGCGCGCGTTGAAGGTGGAGGAAGAAGGCCACGCCGATGAGCGTCCACCGTGCTGGGCGATCCCCGCGGATGTCTTGATGGCCTTGAAGGATATCGGTCGTCAGCTTCCCCAGCTTTGGCACCAAGGACTGTTCACGACCAGCCAAAAGGAATCGCTTCTGCGGTCATTGATAAATAAAGTCGTCCTTCACCGCGTGCAAAAAGACACGATCCATATCCGCGTGGTGTGGCACGGGGGGGCGACGACAAGCACCGATCTTCCCGTGGCTGTTGGTGTATTCTCGCACTTGCAGCACGCCGAAGAGATGGAAGAGAGGATTGTGCAACTGTCAAAGCAAGGTCACCCTGCAACTGAGATCGCGCGCCGCCTGACGGCCGAGGGGTTCCGTTCGCCGCAATCGGATCGGGTGCTTACCAGCACGGTCCGAACGATTCGCCAGAAGCACGGGATCCTCCAAGCATCGAAATCTCGACCGGTTCGCGTGCCAGGCTATCTGACCATTTCCCAACTGGCCAAGAGGCTCGGTATTCGCCGCCAATGGTTTCTGGAGCGAATTCATAGCGGCGTCATCCGGATTACGAAAGATGCTTCCCATCGCTGCTATCTCTTTCCGGACCGAAAAGATACCCTCGATGAAATCCGGCGGCTTTACGAGGGAAAAACGAAAACCATTGATTATGGGAGGGCATCAACATGAGTACATCTGTCATATTCGTACGTGTGCACCGTACCCAACTGGTCCTTGCGCGTCAGACGCTGGCCGGCGATGTTGTAGGTATATTCGATCCGGTCGTACGTGCCGTCGGTGCCGTTGCCCAGCGACGTGGTATCGTCGCTGTCCGGATAGATTTCCGCGCGCAGCAGGTCGTTGCGGTACACCTTGGGCGTGATCCCGCCCGTGTCCGTGCCGTAGACGTACTTGGTCACCTGATCGCCCGTGGTCGGGTTCTTGGCCGTCAGCGTGGTCAGCTTGCCGTCGCTGTTGTAGGCCATTTCGACCGTCACATCCTGGTCGCTCGTGCCGGTGCTCGGGTCGCCGTCGGTATAGTTGTCGATCGTCTTGGTAACTCGGGCACGGTATTGCTTGCTCGGTGTGTGGTGTTTTGTGTAGACTATCATGGATTCGATGCAGTAAGCGAAGCGAAGAAACCGTGGTGTGAGGGCTGTATCTCATGAGTGGCAGGAAACGAGCGAACCGGCAGGATGGCGGAAGTGTCCCTTCATCTCCCGCGGGTCCAGTCGATTGGCGGCGCGGCGGAGCACGCGGGCAGACATGGGCCGGGGATCGAAAACCGTCATTCTGGGAATGGTGGAAGACGCGGGGAACCCACGCACCCATGAGGCATACCGTCCGACTGATCTTGGGATTTGGGATCATTGTGATTCTCGTGCTGGTCGTGTCGTTGTTGCGTCCGCGGCGGATAAGAACCCCGTTTGCTGTCCTGTTGGTTGCCGAATACAAGAGTCCGGTAATCCCGCCGAACGCCTTGGCGTACGAGGATATTTATTGGTTCTCGAAACTCTGGGCGAACAAAGATGAAAAAGGGAATTGGACCCGTAGAGATATCGGTTTTTGGGGGGATCCCCAAAAAAGAAGACCGGGAAAAGAGACCTATGTAAGTCAATTAATGAATAATGAGCTGGGCGACAAGGAGTTTCGGCCGGGCGGCCCGGACAAGGATATCGTTCTCGTCTATGTCAGTGCGCACGGAGTTACTAATTCGAAGAATGATCCGTGTTTGTTGATGAGCGACTCGGATCCCTACGATGAGTCGAGTTGGTTACCTGTCAAAGATCTGTTGAAGGACATCCGAACGGCACTCGGAAAGAATCGCCAACGGACCAAGGTGGTTGTTTTTCTAGACGCGAGCCGTCTCGGGTGCCAGTTGCGTTTTGGCCTGTTCTATAACGCGTTCAATGATCAACTCAAGAAACACGTGGCGAGTATTGCGGATCCGAATCTGGTTGTCATTAATTCAGCGCGCGGTGCGGAAGTCGCCTGGACGGCGCCCGAGCAGGCCGGCAGCATATTCGGTCGTTTTGTTGCCCAGGGATTGTCCGGCTTCGCCTCGGATGATGATGTCGTCACGCTTGGCGAGCTGGAGGACTACCTGAGGGACAAGGTGCCGACCTGGACGCACGCGCAACGCGCGGCGACACAAACTCCCTGTGTCATCACGACCTGCACGAACTACCGCAATTGGAAACTGGCGCGGACGTCCGATACATCCAGGAATGCTGCGCGCGACGGCAATGCGCAGCCAGAACAATTCAAGGAATTCAAAGCGTCCATCGCGAAACAATTCAAGGCGTCGATCAAGAAGAGAAACGATAAACTGGCCGAACTCTGGGTGGAATACGATCGAATTGCAAATCGAAACAAGGCGACATCGGCGCCTCTCGCGCTCGCCGATCTGCATTTTCAGTTGTCGCGTCTTGAGCAACTGGTGTTGGCAGGCGGCGCTTATGCACGGGCATTCGACACGAGTGCCACGCGCGCCGCCAAATTACTGGATCAGCTCAAATCGCCCCGGACGCAGCCCGCGCATGCCGCGCTGAGTTTGCCGCTGGTGCCGCACGACCAAGTCTCCCGCGGTCAGATTGAGGCGTTCGGTGCACAATGGAAGGCAACGCCCACAGCCAAGCAGTGGAAAAAGGCCGATGTTGCTTTTTCTCGCACAGTAGTAGAAGAAGTCATTTTCCAATGGCTGGCCGATCCCCCGAGGCCGATCAGCCATGCGCAACTGGACGATGCCGTCGAAATGTTCGACAAGTCGCTACCGGAACGGACGCCGGACCTGGTCGAGGCGAACTTCCTGCGCATGCTCAAAGCGAATATCGATCGATCAGCCGTGCCGACACGCAGCAAGTTGTTGCAGCACGCGATCACCGCGCGCCGGGTCGCCGAACAAGCCGCCGCGCCGAACGATGACCGCGTCCACTATTGGATTCGAGCCCGGTGTGATCTGGCGGACGATGAGCGGCGACTGGCTCAGGATCAACTGTTCGTCGGCTCACCGGCCGCGTTGCAACAAGCTGAAAGAACGTGGACCCAATTGATCGCACCTGATAACGGTGCGTATTCGCTGGCGCTGACGGAGGCGAAACAGCTGAGTGATGCCTACCGCGTGCGCGATATGTGCTGGGCGTGCCTGCCCGACTTGGCGCGCTGGTTGGCCGTCAAGGCGCGTTATTGGCCTGATGACGTAACTGTGGAATACTGGCGAAAACTGGCCAGTATCGTGAGCCGGACCCACGAACTGTCGGCCATGTTGGATGATCGTTTTGCTTCCAACAGCACGGGAACCACCGATCCAACGGCAGCCGCGGAGCGATTGACGCTGCGGGCGCAACGGATCGCGAAAATCAGTGCGCTCGTGGTGGGGATTCGCGCGGATATTCGCCAGCAGGACCGTTTTTTCAAGGATTATAACGACTGTTGGGACGCGCAGCACGAACGCAAGGACAAAACCGTTATCGGCCGCTGGAGGGCGATGCTCCAGGTGCCGCTGACCGGGTTTCGTGATGATGCTGATTTTGCGGGAGTCAATGGAGATAAACGGAATCAGCGCCGCGACGCCTACCTTCAGCGCCTTTTGCGACCGGACGACGATACAAACCCGAGTGACAAGACGCGGCGGGTCGGAACCGGCCGCGATAACCACAGGCTCTCGGAAGACGGCGCCGCGGAGTCGAGCGTCGTGAATCGTCTCGTGCAGTGTCCCGGCCTTGTTCTCGCGATCCTGAGCCGTGACGACCTGGCAGACGCGACGAAAACGCCCTTGACCATGGTGGAACCGGAAGGGAACGCGCCTGAGCAGACGCGTGATTTCCTTGCTGCACTGTCTGGCCAGATACGGCCACTGCTTTATCCAAAGTCGATCGCCGAAGAATCCCAGCGTTTGATCGATCTGCGTGACAACTCCAAGGAGCCACGCCATCGCCGTTTCCACCTGGCGGAAGCAGATCGGTTGTTGCGCGCCGCAGCGGCGGTTACCGGACCGATTCACTATGACTTCCGTCACGCACCGGCCGCAAAGTTGCGCACCATGGACCACGGCTACTTCTTGCTCTGGCACGCGCAACGCGCGCTTCTGGATCTCTGGAACGATGATGGAAATCGCTACTACGAGCGCGCATTCCAAGCCTATGCGGACGCCGCGGAGCAGACCGGTGTAACAAGCCGTCCTCGGTATGAATTTGGGAATATCAGCCTAACGGACTTGGAATCGCGACTGCGCGATTCGCTCGATGAACAGCAGCTCGCCAACCCTCGGATCGCACCCAACACGCAATGCAAGGAAGAGGGCGATTATCTGACATTTGCGGTGAGCGCGGGACCAATTTCGGATCTACCCGACGCGCGGTCGTTCTTCTTGGTCCGGAAATCTGGGAAAGACCCTGCCGATTCGACGCTGCCCCTGTCGACATCAAAACAGAGTATCTCCGAAACACGGCCGGGTACGCATCGTGTGGGACTGCCGATCGGTCGACAGCTTGGCGACGCGACACGCGTCACCGTGTGGGTGAAAAAAACACGAATCGGGGATGATGACGAACTCACTTTGTCCGGTTTCTTCCGTGGCCGCACGCTTGCCACGACGTTCCGTGTGCCCAACGCGCAACTCGGTGAAACCTTTACGGTCGGGCCCATAACGCCACAAAAACCGTCCGTTGAAGTTCATAGCCATCCCCAAGATGTCGCCATAATGTTTGTCTTGGATTACTCCCGCTCAATGGATACGCCGGACCAACGATACAAGAAGGCGAAGGACGCACTGATCAAGGTCTTGGAACGGTTGCGTAGCGACCAAAGCGACCTGCAAGGAAAGAGTATTTTTCGAGTCGGGTTGCTTGTATTCAGCCACCGCGTCGGATTTTCAGGGAAGAGCGATCCGTTGCTTGATTTCTCGCCCGCGTGGCAAAAACTCCATCCCGGTGAGATTCCGAAAACGCTCGATACCGACCGACCCGCAACCGGCAACACGGACCTTGAAGTCGTTCTATCGCTGCAGGACCCGCTCAGCCTGTTGAGCACAAGAACGATTGAGAGAATCCGGCGCGAGTCAGAAACATGGAAGCCGTTGGGAAACACACCTTTTTATTACGCGATGGGCACGGCGCTGAAGGAATTTCAGAACCTGGGCCTGGCGGCACAATCAAAACACCTGGTTTTTGTCACGGACGGATCCAATGAACTGCCGACGCCGCGCGGACACACGCTCCCCAAATGGCTGGCCGACTTCGATGAACGTGATGTTGCCAAGGTGATTGAGAGCGGGTGCCGAGACGTCCATATCCATGTCATTGGTGTCGGTGACGACGCGAAGTTCAATATCAATGTCATTCGTAGTGCGTCCAACTACGATGTCGATTTCATCGAACATATTGGTGCGAGCGAATTGCTGCTTACCATCGAACGATCGATCGGTATCAGTGACTTCCTTGTTCAGGACGAGGAACGACTTCGGCCCGAGTATCGTGCACGAGTTGGGCGACCGTGTGTCATCAAGGACCACACGTGGCGTCATCCGGCCGTTTACGACGTCTCGATGCCCGACCTTCAGCATCCGCCGCGGAAAACGCGGTTGTTCGTCGAGGGTGGCAATGAAGCGTTTGTCCTGTGGCGTACGGAGGACGGCCGGCGGCTCGTCCATCATCGTTTTCAGCCAGATACGCGGTACCCGACGCCGGCGGCCGCGCACGATGCGTTCGTCAGTCTGTTGCGTCCCGTGCGGCATGGGGATGGCGTCACGTTTCCCGTAACAATTCAGAACTCGGACCCGGAGAAATTCAGCCCGCGACCGGTGGGCGTTTGGGCTGAGATTCAGCCCACGCTCGCAAAAGACGGAGCCAATGTGGGACATCCCTACCATCTCTATGATCTCGTATTCGAAGATGGACAGCCGGTTCCCGTTTTGGACTTCACGATTCCAGAGTGGCCCCAACAGGCATTTGGCGCCAAAGTACGGTTTTGGTACCGGGTCGCCCATGATGTCGATGAAGCGGCTCGAGGCATCCGTGATATCAATGTCGAGCAGCGCGATCTGTCATCACCCGAGGCCAACACTGGAATTACGATGGAGAAGTTTTCCGGTGTCACGATCACCGCACGTCGAGTCCTGGTCAAACGGGGCGTCATCCAGGTGATTGTCGATGAACGCTACCAAGACGCGCCGCCGGACATCTCCCAATTCCGCATCATGACATCACCACCCGCCAAACAAATCGAGCGCAGTTATAACCACCAAAGGGGGTACGCCCATCACGTGTTCACCTTCTACCCCGACATGCCGCCTCGAAAATTGCTGGTCGCGCCGCGCAGCCGCATTTGGGAGGAATACTCGCATCTGGACCAACAACCGGTGTCCCTCAAGCTCACGGATGACTAGTTCGGCTACCCTCTCTCGGATTGCTGTTGGTGCCGGTCTTAGAGGCAGTATTTTGTGCCCAACGAGGTCTTACACTCAAGAAAATGGCGGCGGCATGGACAAATCGGCCCACTGTCTGAGAAAACAATCAAGCGGTCAAAGCTCAGGCTCGATACTTGGAGAAGCGGGATTGGTGTGACCTTTGACCGATCGGAATCCAGTGATGCGTATTGTGCTCGAAGTCCAGACCGGTGTGAAACGTGGGCACCGAATCTGGTTGCGCGGCCGCCAATCTCTGAGTGTCGGCGGGACCGAGTATGCCGATTTCGCGGTCCTGGACGATCCGCTGCTGTCGGGTGTGCATTTTACGCTGTATTGCCATCCGCGGGGGTGCCGTGTTCGTGACCTTGAAAGTACGCACGGAACCTACGTCAACGCCCGATCCGTCGTCGAGCAATGGCTTGTTGACGGAGATAGCGTCCTTGCCGGCCAAACTCGTTTTCTCGTCCGAATCGACCTGGCCGATAGACCCTGTGCCGGGAGCCGCGTGTCGAGGCAGCGTGCGTGCGGTGTTTGACGCGATGCAGCGCGGGCGCACGGTGCTGGGGCGTTCCCTTCTCCCGACGGTTCTTGGTTTGTGGCGCATACGATTCTGCCCGGCGGCTTGGTTGCCACGCTCGTTCAACGGTCTGTTCCGATGCGCCGCGGATCTCGTCGCTCCCGGACCACGCGTAGTTTTCAAACGGTCGAGAATATGTGCGTGGGGGGCGAAGGCTCACGGAATTCCCTATAATGGTTCGGGGCGAAAGGCCGGCAGCGAGATTCTTCGGTTCGCGTTCCGCGGACCATGGGAAAATATTGTGGCATCTTGGCGATGTGCGATTGTCCCGCGACGCGATCGTCTTGGGTGGTCGTGTTGACCATGTCCGCGCCTTCCGCCGAAGTTCGTTCGACCGGACGGTTGGAGAGACGCTTGACGCGGCCGGTACCACCCATCAACATCTTTTCGATGATGGACGAATTCGCATGCGTGTGATGTTGCAAATCATTGATGGACCGTGCCACAACCGCAGGTTGTGGCTTCGCGATTCTCAATCCGTGACCGTTGGACGAACCTCACGTGCCGAGTTCGTGTTGCCCGAAGACCCCATGGTTTCGGGCATCCATTTTACCGTATCATGTGATGGCAAGCAGTGTCACATTGTTGATATGAACAGCACCAATGGCACCTTTGTCAATGGGGTCCGCGTCAATCAGAGCCAGCTGCATGACGAGGATGTGGTGCGTATTGGTATCACGAGACTATCCGTGCGGACCGATTGGGAGACCGCCAACTCGGTGGAGTTCTCGCAGGCCATTCCCTGGACACGGAACGCGGATCCGCTACCGCCGGACACTTTGGACAAAGAGCCCTGGCATGTCAGATCGTATGAACAGTGCCTGGACGATACCAGCTTCTTTCTGCGTCAGCGGACCTCATTGATTTCGGATCAGAGTGTGAGTTGGGCGGCGTTGGAACAACTCGAAGACCGCATCGAATCGCACATCGAGACGCTTGTTGCGCGACGCGAGTTGTCGGCGGACGCCTGCCGCCGTCATGTCGCCAGTTCTGATGCGAACGTTATCGAGACGATCGCCCGTGTCTTCTTGCGTCAACGCAACCGTGAGTTGTTTGACAAGCTGGTCGCGAGAACCGAGCCAATGGACTTAGCCAGGATCCATGGGCTTGCCAATGCGGTTCGAGATGAGTTTCCTGAGGAATGGCATGGATCGCTTTGTTCGGTGCTGGACGCCGCCGGGGCGGTCCCGGTTCTTGTTTCCGTCAAACTGGTATCACTCCACCGTTTCGAAGTTGCGGCCGCGCTGCTGTCGGTATTGCAAAAGAGCAGTGACACCGTGTTGCCAGAAGTTGTGCGTACGCTTGGGCGAATTGGGGACTGCGATGCACATGACAGACTGTTGGCAATCATGCGCACCCGGGGAGATGACAGTCTGCACACGGCCGCTGCGTTGGCTCTGCTGCAGCTCGGAGACGAACAAGTGTTGACCGAGTGTGTCGAGTTACTGCCCAAGGAAGACTGGCCGTTGATTCCCATTGGTCGCGCCGCCGGCTGGAAGACGATCGCGCGCCTCCTGGATCGGATAGCCAAGCGGCCGGACGTTGACGGGCTGTTGGCGCTCGGGTTGCTCGGAACTATCGAGGCGGTGGAAGTACTCCTGCGATCGCTTGGCGATGCGGATCTGCAAGCGACCGCCGCGCTGGCACTCCACTTGATCACCGGCGCGAATCCACGGCCGAGCGCCGGGTGGACACAACGGCAAGGAATCCTTGCGACCGTCGTCGCCCATGACCGCAACGATACCGATTCGGAACCGATGGACGAGACAGTCCATCTTGAGAATACGCGCCAAAAAATGCCGCTCGGCTCGGGCGAAAACTCAATCTGCACCGATCCATTCGCCTGGCGCCAATGGTGTGAGACCCATCGCGAAGAGTTCGGCGAGGATCGATACTACCGTCTCGGTAAGGAAAACTCTCCAAAGATCCTGGTCAAAATGCTCCGCGCTCCGCAAACGCCCCGTTTCCTGCGGCAGATCGTGCTGGATGAACTTGTCATCCGCTATAACATGAATTTGCCGTTCGACACAGATCTTGCCGTCCGAAAGCAACAACAACTCCTGGACCGCTTGGAACAGTGGACGCGGACGTATGGCTCGCATTTCGAACCTGGTGTGTGGTATTTTGCCGGTCAGCCGTCGTTGCACTGATGTTACCGCGTGGCTAAGAGTACGACCCCAGCCGATCAGTGCGGGGCGTGCGCGGTCTTTAGCTCGGCGTGGAACACCAATGGACTCGACCAGTTCTGGGCAATGTCCGCAGCCAGCTGGTCGTCGACATCAGCGCCGAGCAGATCATCCCATGCATCGGCCGGGGCCGCCCAATCCACGCGGTTTGTGCCGTGAACGCCGTGCCGCAGCGTGTGACTCGCCGGCTGCGGTCCGTACGGGATGGTCGGTATGTCCCAAGCGAGCCAAACTTCATCCGTCGTTGCCGCGCGGCTCACACTATCCCGCGCCGCGACGACATGGTGTGCGACGGCGCCGGAGTCCGGAAGGAGAGGTAATTCCATCGCAATTCGATCCCGGCCCTCCGGATTCTGAATCGCGCGTTCTGACGTGACAACCAGCAGCGGCTCCATCTGGATGGGTACGTGTGCGTCCTCGCCTTCTCCGGATTGCCGGTTCAAGTAGTTGATCACCAACAAAGCATCCAACGCCGAAACATAGTTGTCACCACTCGTATCGAGGAACCATTGTTGAGTGGACTCCCCTTCCCCGTCACCGTTGCCGGTTCCCGGGACCGGATGGGAACCGACACGATTCAGCTCGTTGATCACGTAGAGAGCATCGAGAGGCGCAGCCAATCCGTCATTGTCGACATCGATCGGAAAGCTCGCGTTCTGCCAAATCGGGGCTTCTCCCGACGCCTCGGGGTCGTGAATAAAACCCGGCCATGCCACGATGTTGTCGGCTGCAGCCGCATAGGCGGCGAGCGCTTCCCCGGGTAACGCCGCGGCACTGGAGCTACTCGGAGATACAAAAGTCGCTTTCAGCCAGCAGAGCGTCGGAAGGTGCTGGACGCCATCGATGACAGTGATGCCCGTGCAGCCCCCCTGAAGGAGGTCCTCGCCCAATGCGGAAACTACATTATCGCCCGGGCCACCATTGACCACTTCACCACCAACGTAAACAACCGGTGGACCTGAATCGATTACCGGTGTGACGAACACCGGAGGCGTCAGACTGACCGCCGCCGTATCCGCGAACAGAAAGTCGTCTCCCGCGCGTGCGAAAATCGCATCAACGCCACCGGCGGCGAAGATCACATCAAAGGCCGAGCCACTATTGCCGCCCACGAATATGTCATCCCCGCCCGTGACGGCATCGCCTTGGCTGCGCAGCAACGCCGTCGCCGCCGTGTAGTTGGCAAGCGTGTCGTCACCACGCAAGCCATTGATGTTCAAGAACTCGATATCCTTCACCGCAAAGGGGCCGTCACCGCCGACCCCCGTCGGACTGTCGGCCAAACGACCCACAAAGCTAATTTCGTTGACCGTGATATTGTCATTCCCGTTCGTCCCATCGATAAACAGCTGATCGCCGGATGTCACGCCGCTCGCACCCGCGTCAATGTTCACGAATGTCGGTAAACCAGGCATCTCGACACGGAACAAGTCTCTGCCTGAACCGGTCGTTAAGTCGAATGTCTCGATTCCATGCATCTCCATCCGTGGACCGCCATCGCGCTGCACCCACATCGCGCCGATGTGATAACGATTGTCGACAACCTGGTCCGCGTCTGTTAGGTTCAATATGTCGCCAATCGGTAACTGATCGTACTCGTCCACGGTCGTGGTAGTCGCGTTGTAGTTGGAACTTGGTGTATCCGTCGTTGTTACTCGATGCACGCTTTGTGTGTCACCACTGCTTTCCAAGCCGCCTCTGATTTCGTAGTTGTCGCCGTTGAATCTAGCCAGTTGAATGTTGAAACGATCGCTGTCAACATTGCCTCGAATCATTACTTTGCTGGTGTTACCCGCAATGATGTTACCAGCCGTGCCCAAAATATTGATGACGGTCCCAGCAGGATCTACGTTTCCTCCCACATCACCTTCGATCGTAAGGCTGCCGCGTGCTGCAACCGTGGCCCCGCTCTCCAGACTCACATTGTCGCCCACATTAAATAAAATCGGTGCAAGCAAATTGTTGTTCTGAATGGTCACTCCACTCAGAATCGTCAAGTCATCTCCAGAGGCCGGCGTATCCACAACCGTCACTTGAATGCTGTTGTCCACGGTGACGTTGTGCGCGAATTCGAATGGACCGCCTGTGTTCGTCACCAAGGAAGCCAACGCCGCCGTGCCGCCAACCGCGTCTTCAAAACGCGTCACTCCACCCCCATTGCTGTTGACCACCAACGCTCGCGCCGTCGCGTCCGAATCGACCGTCTGGGCAAATGTGATGTTGGTCCCGGTCAGTGTCGTCGCGGCGGTTAGAACGACCGGATCGTTGTAGGTCTGCGCGCCCACGGTGGTGA
>CAZSOG010000054.1:0-11725 GCA_964607555.1 uncultured Pirellulaceae bacterium
GACCAGTCCGGAGAACGCGGATGCGTACTACAACATGGCGGCGACGCTAGCGCAGCTGGGCAAAGCAGGCAAGAACCAGGCAATGCTCCAGCAAGCCGAGATGATGTACAACCAGTGTTTGGACCGAGATCCGAATCATGCGGACTGTTACCGGGGCCTGGCGGTATTGTTGACCGAGACGGGGCGGAAGGACCGCGCGGTGGCCCTTCTGAAGAACTGGGCGATCCGCAATCCGCGGAGCGCCGATGCGCGGGTTGAGTTAGCTCGGCTCTACGACGAGTTCGGTGACAAGAAGACCGCGCAGGCACAGTTGCAGCAGGCGGTCCAGCTCGATCAGACGAACCGGCGTGCGTGGACGGCGTTAGCGGCACTGCGCGAATCACAGGGTGACTATTCACAGGCGCTGGCCAACTACCAACGCGCCTACAGTTTGAACCCGCAGGACACGGCCGTAGCGGCACGCATCGCGGCATTGAATCGCTCGATCGGCACATCTTCCCCCGCAGCCCCCGGAACCCGCACGGTCGATGCTTCCATGCCGACTGCCCGTTATTGACGGCCTCATTCAAGAAATGCCGCACGGGGTCCTTAAGCCCCATGTTTCGGCCGGCTTGTCGTGCCGTTCCCGTCCTTCTCAGTTGTCTCCTCAGCGCTTAGAATCCACTGCCGACGCACCGCGGATGTCGCCGCGGGGCAGCCCATGATGTTGGCAACCCGGAGTCAGGGTCAGCCTAGAGTCGCCATTTGACCGTCGGGAGGAGATTGATGAGCGGATCCGCAGCCAGCCGAATTTACAATTTTTCCGCCGGGCCGGCCGTACTGCCGGTCCCCGTTCTGGAGCGTGCACGGGACGAGCTGATCGCCTTGCCCGGGTGCGGTGCGTCGGTGATGGAAATCAGCCATCGCAGCAAGCCGTTTGGCGAGATTCTTCAAGACGCGAAGACCCGGCTCCGTGCGCTGTTGAAGGTTCCGGATGGTTATCACATCTTGTTTCTTCAGGGAGGGGCGCGATTGCAGTTTTCGATGATCCCGATGAACCTTTTACGGGCAACGGGAAAGCCGGCCGATTTTATCCTGACCGGTTCGTGGAGCAACAAGGCACGTGACGAGTCAGTGAAGGAGGGCACGGTCCATGTTGCGTGGGACGGCAAAGCGTCGAACTACGACCACTTGCCCAGCACGGACCAGTTGCAATTGAGCGATGCCGCGGCATATGCCTATTACACGTCGAACGAGACGATTCAGGGCGTGCAGTTCACGCGCGAGCCCGAGGTTGGCGTGGCGCCGCTGATATGTGACGCGTCATCTGATTTTATGTCGCGCCCCATCGCCCTGGATCGCTACGGATTGATCTACGCATGTGCACAGAAAAATGCCGGGCCAGCGGGCGTCACGATAGTGATCATTCGCGATGATCTACTTGAACGCAGCGCCGATTCGCTGCCCGGTTACTTGAATTACGCGACCCATGCGAAACATGATTCGACCTACAATACGCCACCCACGTTCTGCGTCTACATTGTCGGACTCGTCGCACGCTGGATTCAAGAGGAGATTGGCGGGTTGCCGGCGATGGCGGCACACAATGAGCGCAAGGCAAACATGTTGTATGCCGTCATCGATGGGTCCGATGGTTTCTACCGAGGGCACGCACGGCCGGAGTGCCGATCGATGATGAACGTGACCTTTCGGCTGCCAACCGAAGAATTGGAGCAGGCGTTTGTCGCGGAGGCGGCCGAGCAGGGTCTGGCGAATCTCAAGGGCCATCGCAGTGTCGGTGGGATCCGCGCGTCGATCTACAACGCCATGCCGGTCGAAGGGGTGCGGCAATTGAGTCAATTCATGTGCGACTTCGCCGCGCGGCAAGGATGATTTTTCGGTCCTCTAGTTTAGCGAGCAACACCATGTACCGAGTCATTATACTGGACAATATCGCGCAGCAGGGTCTTGACTTGTTGGCGCAGGCGGACGGGATCGAATACGAGGTCCGCACCGGCTTGCAAGGCGAAGCCTTGCGCGCTGCGCTTGCCGATTTCGATGGCGCCGTTTGTCGCAGCGGTGTCAAGATCACGGCGGATGCGTTGGCTGGCAACAATCGACTCAAGGTGATCGTGCGCGCCGGGGTTGGTACGGACAACATCGACAAAGTGGCGGCCACGCGGCGTGGCACGATCGTGATGAACACGCCCACCGGCAACACGCTCAGCACGGCCGAGCATGCGATTGCCCTGATGCTCGGTCTGTCACGCAATGTTGGACCGGCGTTTCGTAGCCTTCAAGAAGGCCGATGGGATCGCAAGAAATACATGGGGGCCCAGCTTGCCAATAAGACGTTGGGAATCATCGGGTTGGGCCGGATCGGCCAGGAAGTGGCCCGTCGCGCCGCGGCGTTTTCCATGCGCGTGCTCGGGTACGACCCGTTCTTGGCGCCAGACCAGGCGGAAAAACTCGGTGTGGAACTGGTTGGGAACTACCACGATATGTTGCCCAATGTCGACTATCTGACCGTACACACGCCGCTGACCACGGAAACGCGTCACCTGATCAGCCGTTCGGAAATCAAAATGTGCAAGCCGACGGTGCGATTGGTTAATGCGGCGCGCGGCGGTATCTACGACGAACAAGCGCTGGTCGAGGCCCTGCGGGAGAAACGAATTGCCGGCGTGGCGTTGGATGTGTATGAAAATGAGCCCTGTACCGATAGCCCGTTGTTCCAGATGGACCATGTCCTGTGCACGCCACATTTGGGCGCCAGCACCGCCGAAGCGCAAACGCAAGTGGCCGTGGAGGCCGTGAATCTGGTGATCCGGTTCTTTGCTACCGGCGAGATTCGACACGCCGTCAACATGGTCGCGGTCGATTCGAAGACCCTCAGTGCGCTCCGCGGCTACCTCGACGTTGCCTACCGCTTGGGCCGACTGTTAGCCCAATGGGCGAGTGGCACGGCTTCCACGTGTCGCATCACCTATCGTGGCGAAGTTGCCGCGCGCGATACACGTTTGTTGACCGGGTCGTTGTGCGCGGGACTCCTCGAGGAAGCACTGGACGAAGAGGTCAACGTCGTTAACTCCGAGCTCCTAATGAAGGAACGTGGCATCCAACTCGTGATTCAATCCGATATGGAAATGGGCGACTTCAGCTCGTCGATCACGGCGGAACTGGATGACGAGCAAGGCTGGCAGGCCGTTTCCGGTACCCTGTTCGGCAATAACATGCCCCGGCTGATTCGTATCGGACCTTATCGGTTGGAGTCTTATCTGGATGGGAAGATGCTGATCTTCGTCCACCAGGATATCCCGGGAATCATTGGTAAAGTCGGGTCGGTTTTCGGCACGAACGCGGTCAACATCGCGCAAATGTCGGTGGGGCGCGCCGGGGACGCGCCGGGTGGCCAGTCTATCGGGATCTTGAATTTGGATTCCGTCCCCTCCGCCGAGTTGCTTCAGGATGTACTAGCGATCGAAGGGATCGAGTCGGTTCGGATGATCCAGTTGCCGCCGGCACGTGAACTGCCACCCTGGCTGCAAGGGCTCATGTGAACCACCGGCCGTGGTGCACCCGTCGTGTCGCTTGTTCACGTGCTCGCGCGTCGAGTGACGTTGGTGGAAAAATCGGCGAAACGGTTACGCGCCATCATGTTTTTCGTTCGCGCCGCGCGTTGGCATAGTCGCATGCATCTTGTCATGTCCGGGCAGTTGAACGTCCGCGTAACGTACATAAGCCGTGCAAACCGTACGGGAGCCCGGACCGTTTCGTACGCTTTGGACCGTGTCACATTGCGATGAACTAGTGGGCTGAGTAGCCTGGAAATCAGGTACTTGTCCGGCACTCGTTCGCGTGCCGCCCTTCGCTTGCTCGGCTCGTTCTGGCTTTCGTCGCGCCCATGCAAATCGCCGTATTACTGGCCGTCGTCACGGCGGTCACGATTTCTGAAAACGCGCCGCACCGACCGGTGTCTCTCGAGATGCAACGGCTGGCCCTCGCGCTGGGCGCGATGGGACTGGTGGTCCTGTTCGCCGCGGTCGGGTCCGTCGCCGTTGCCGCCGCACTCCGCGCCGACCGGGCTTCATTCGCCGTGCCACTCAAGTGGTTTGAACGTCTGCAGCGGGTCCACGCGTTGCTTTGGCTGGCGGTCGTCGCCGTGGTTTTGTACGGGTTGAACTGGGCCCAACTGGTGCGCTATAACTGGGGACTGGACCGGGCCGTCCTGCTACGCGACGTGCTTGTTTTTCTGCCGGTGTGGCTGCCCTGGGTCTTGTCATGGGCGGCGTTCTATGAGGTGGAACGGTCCGTGCAACGCACGCTCCATCCTGAAGCGGACTCGGCCGTGCGGTGCGCGCGGGCGCGGTTCGTCTGGTCGCAGACGCGCCAGTGGCTGGGCTTGATTCTGATTCCGGTGCTGGTCCTGTTGACCGTGGAAGAACTGGTCGGACTTTGGACGCCAGGTTGGCTGCGCAGCGGGCATCGGTGGTGGTTCCACGTCGTTCTGTTGCTTGCCATTGTGATTGCGTTTCCTGCGTTTCTGAAACGTCTCTGGGACACGACGCCGATGGCTGATTCACGCCTTCGCAGACGCCTGCGGAGAACGTCATTGGAGCTCGGGATAGGCTGCCGTGAATTTCGAGTGTGGAACACCGGTTATCGCATCCTCAACGCGGCAGTGGCCGGATTCGTTCCTGCGATGCGTTGCGTATTCTTTACCGACGCGCTGCTGAAACACCTGGACGACGATCGCGTGGAAGCCGTGCTGCTGCACGAACTCGGACACGTTCGACGTCATCATCTGCCCCTCCGCATGCTCCTGCTCGGCCTGCCACTCTGGTTCTTCGTCTGCTTTCATCTGCTGGCACCACGTGTCAGCGACCCGTTACTGGGGGGAGAATTGTCCCGTTGGCAGGCCGGACTGTCCCCGCTTGCCGCCATCTGGCCGCCCGTGGCCTTGACGGTCTACGCCATGGGGACTCTCGCCTGGTACTCGCGCTGGCTCGAATTCGACGCCGACCTGTGCGTCTTGGAGCAACGCAAGACTCTACCGTTCATCGGCGCGCTATACGAATTGGCACGTCTGAGCGGCAGACCAACTCGGCACCGATCGTGGTTGCATCCAAGCGTCGACGAACGCGTGCGACGGTTGCTGTTGGCGGAAGCCAGGCCCGACCACATCGTGCAGTTTCGGCGCCGGTTGGATTGCGTGGCCGGTGCTCTGCTCCTGGCGTGGCTCGCCATTCCATGGTCGGCGATCGGCTTGTCGGCTTGGACGTGCTGACCCCGTCCCAAACGTCGCGGTGATGTCGTTCGGATGAGCCGAAAGCGGCCTGTGCCGCACATTGCTTTCCCAACCCCTACGACGCACGCGATCGGCACGAGGCATACAATCGCGACCGTTTCTCATTCTTTCGAAACGGGCTACTCATATTGTTAGGGATGGCATCCCCCATTTGTCGATCTAAGGGACGGCCGGATTTCTTTGGGACCGAGGTACGCGGCGCATTTGCGATGATCACCGGTGACAAAGGGTGCGAGGTTCGGTTTGCGCGGCAGTATGTCTTGCCATGCCGCTTATCGAAATCCGATATTGCTCTGGGGGAATACCATGGCCATCAGTAGTCGTACGCCATCGCTTGTTGATCGGCTCGATCAAGCCATCCATACAAGCCCACATTTGATCGGGCGCGAAGTGCGTCTGGAAACAAACCTGGGAACCGTGGTGCTGCGCGGAACCGTCAATACCTACTTTCAGAAACAAATGGCACAGGAAGCCCTGCGTCGCGTCGACGGCGTGCAACAGATCGACAACCAACTGGAAGTCGACTGGGTCTAGTGATCGGCCGTGCCCATATCTTCGCGACGGCACGTCGGGGGCGTGGCATGCTAGCGTGGTTTGCCGGGACAGAGACCACGTAGCGCGTCTTCCGGCGTGTCGTAAACGGGCAGTCGACCCTCGCGCCGCAGTGCCTCAGCGACCTGCCCGTTGTCGTTGGAAAGCCCGCATACGCGCATCAATCCACCTTGCTCCGAGATCGACTGGAATAGGAGTTTGAGTTCATCGATCAGCTGCTTGGAGATGCGTGGGACGTGCCGCAGATCAATCACGATCCGATGCGCGAACTCGAGCTGCAGCAACTCGTCAAGCGAGGTAGCGAGGCCTGCCGAATCGAGGCAAAGAGCACCTTCTGGTCTCAAGCGAATCAATAGGCAGTCGGGTCCTCGATCAAGATCGATGGACCATCCCGAGGTGGTTTCCAACATGGTCCTGCACTCCCATCCATTCGGGTCATAGACCGGGCATTTGAAACGTGGCTCGAAAAACGATCGAATTAGATTCTTAGGCTGCCACATGCGCGCACCGTGCACGCATGTTTCGAAGCGAACAACGGGAGCGCCGCGGAATAAGGGCGTACTCCCTTGTGGGTTGCGGGCCACCCGCATTGGGCTCAAATGGTGGATACGCATCCAATGGCGGCATTGCCCATCCCTGTTTTCGCGCGCCAACCGTCTCGGATACGTAAATGCCCCCATGACAAACGCATAAGTTGTACCAGATTCAATGATACGCACGGTCCGCGGATCCGGGCAAGTGACGGCTGATTTCCGGGTTGGACCCCATGCGGATTTCGAGTGGAAGCGAGGCCAATGCAAACCCGGTGCATGGCCGGCACCTTGCACGCTCGACTCGTGCCCGCGCGCTGGTTGGCGCGCGAAGTGTGCCGAATGGCCGCTGGACACTTGGTCAAGCGTGCGGATTCCGCGGCCAATAGATTCTTGGACTGCAGAATGCGCGCACCGTACGCGCATGTTTCCAAGCGAACAACGGGAGCGCCGCGGAACAAGGGCATATTCCCTTGTGGGTTGCGGGCCAACCGCACCAGGAAGCATGCCCACGCGGCGTGCTGTGCCCGTTATGGGCACTGCGACGAATGACCAGTCTGCAGCGCGCAAGCGAACTGGATTCGGCCAAGCGTGTCGGGGAGCCTTCTACGAATGAGCGAACCTTTGACTGCGCGGTGGGGCAACGGCGGACGCGGATGTCCGTCGTACCTGGCCTCCCGAACATAGGTACGGCGACCCGCGTCAATCGAGTCCGATTACGGCGTGTTTTGTTGGAGCATTTGCGCGAGGATCGAAGGTGCCTTCTGTAATGCGGCGGATAATTTGTCGGGGTGCCGTCCACCGGCTTGTGCCATGTCGGCGCGTCCGCCCCCACCCCCACCGACCAATACGGCGACCTGCTTGACCCACTGGCTGGCATCCAGGCCTTGCTGGACCAGCTTCTTACTCAACCCGGCGACGAGCACGACTTTTTGTTGGGTTGGGCAGTTGGCCAGCAGGGTGGCGACGTCGGGGTGCGTCTTACGGATCTGATCGATCAATTGACGCAGTAGATTGGTGTTGGCGTCGGGGATTTCGCGCGCGATGACCCGCGCGGAACCTACGGGGACCGCTTCGTTGACCAGCGACTCAGCGGAGATTTGTTCTGACTGCGCCAGACGCTCGGCCTGCCGCTGCAGTTGCGCGCGTTCGTGCAGCAGCGACTGGATTCGCTCCGGCACGTCAAACGGTCCAACGTTCAGGAGCCGCGCCGCGTGGCGGAGCGCGGCGCGCAACGCGATGTAGTCGACATCCGCGGCCCTGCTGCCATCGGTTGCCGCGGCGGGCGTCGTTCGGGCCGTCTTGTGCACGCCACTGGTCAGCTGTTTGCGCAGGTCGCGCGTCTCTTGCAGCAAGTCACGGACCGCTTCGGGGATCTGAGTGGCTTCGACCCCCAGCGTGCTGGCGGCCTGGGACAATGCCGCGCGGACACGTTCGGCGTATTCGGCGGCTCTTGATCCGGTCAACGCCGTAATACGCCGCGTTCCGGCGGACACTGCTTCCTCGCCAATGATCTCGAACGCATCAACTTGCCGAGTATTCTCGACATGCGTGCCGCCGCACAGCTCCTTACTGAAATCACCCATCGTGACCAGACGCACTGGATCGGGATACTTCTCGCCAAACAGCATCATCGCACCTTCCTTGCGTGCCGCGGCCAGTGGAACATAATCGCAGTGCACGTCGGCGGCGGTGGTGATCTGTTTGCGGACGTCTTGTTCGATTTGAACGAGCTGCCGTTCGCCGACCGATTTCATATTGGTGAAATCAAAACGAAACCAATCGGCATCGACCTTGGAGCCCTGTTGCTGGGCGTGCTTTCCCAGGTTTTTTTGCAGCGCGTAATGCAGCAAATGAGTTCCCGAATGAGCGCGGCGGATCGCGTCGCGACGGGGTGAATCGACCTTGGCCGTAATGCGGTCGCCGGCCTTTAACCGACCGGAGACGAGTTGACCCTGGTGCAGTATCAAGTTGCCGTCGCGCTGTGTGTCGAGGACCAGGAACTTGCAATCCGGATTCTCCAGTACTCCCGTATCGCCGACCTGGCCTCCCGACTCGGCGTAAAGTGGCGTGCGGTCAAGCACGATCGTGGCGGGGCGATCGCCCGTGTCGCCACGCAGTTCATCGCACAGCTGTTCATCCGCGATGATACCTTTGACTTCGGTTTCGCACTGGCTTGTTTCATAGCCGACGAATTCTGTTTCATGCAGGGCTTTCTTCAACGCTTCCACCGGGCCCGTCTTGAAGACATCGAACTGAGCTTTGCCCGAAGCGATCCCATGTTCGATCATGGCCTGGCGAAACCCGTCGGCATCGAAGGTCAGATTCTGCTCGGCCGCCATCGACTCGACCAATTCCGGCGGGATTCCATAGGTGGAGTAGAGTTCGGCCACTTCATGCCCATCGACCACGACCCGGGATTCACCGCGCATATCCGCGAAGACCCGTTCGATGCGTGCCAAACCCGCGTCGAGCGTGGCAAGGAATGCTTCTTCTTCTTGCTGAATCACCTGCTGCACACGCTCGGATGTATCGGCGAGTTCCGGATAGGGAGCCCGCATCATCGCGACGACGACCGGGACGAGCTGATACAGGAACGGATCCCGCATGCCGAGCTGATGGCCTTCCAGAACGGCGCGGCGCAACAGGCGACGGATCACGTACTTTTCCTTTTGCGCGCCGGGATAGACGTTCTCGTGGATCGCGAATGTACCGGCGCGCACATGGTCGGTGATGCGCCGCAACCGGCGGCCCGTATCGCTGTCCGGTTCGTATTCGACGCCACAGATGTCGGCGGCTGCCTCGACGATCGGACGTAAAATATCGATATGGAAGTTGGTTTGAACGCCCTGCAACGCCGCGGCGGTTCGTTCCAACCCCATGCCCGTATCGATGTTGCGACTGGGCAACGGGCGCAGGTTATCCGGTGGTGCACCGACGCGATTGAACTGAGTAAAAACAAGGTTCCAGATCTCGACCGTCGCGCCGAAATCGTCCCGATAAAAGATCTCGCTGCAGGGTCCGCACACGCCGTCCGGGCCCTGGCTCGGCGCGCCAGCCGGCCAGAAGTTGTCATCCTCGCCCATCCGCTCGATTCGACTCGACGGCAGGCCCACGTGATCTTGCCAGAGGGTGGCGGCTTCGTCGTCATCCACATAAACCGTGACCGTCAGGCGGTCCGGGTCCAGTCCGAGCCACTTGGAGGCGGTACAAAACTCCCAAGCCCACTGAATGGCGTCCTGTTTGAAGTAGTCGCCGAAGCTGAAATTCCCGAGCATCTCGAAGAACGTGTGATGATACGCCGTGCGCCCCACGTTTTCGATATCGCCGGTCCGCAGGCATTTCTGGCAACTGGTGGCCCGCGTAAAATCAAGTTTCACGCGGCCGAGAAAATGGTCCTTGAATTGGTTCATGCCGGCTGGAGTGAATAGAACCGAAGGGTCCCATGTCGGGACCAGCACGTCACTCGGACAGCGGTGGTGGCCGCGCGACTCGAAAAACTCCAGGTACTTCTCGCGTAGTTCGTCAGTTTTCATTCCCAAACCACTCTCTCTGCAATTGACGTCATTTGGATGACGGACACAGCGCTCCAGCGCGTGTCCTCGGTGTCGATTCTCGCGCAGCTTTCCAGCTGCTGTGACACGACCTGGTTTTGCAACATGATCGGATGGATTTCCTCGTCCGCCGAGGAGCCGGGTTATCGGGCCGGTGGAGGTGGGTTTCGCTTTGCCTCCAAGTTGCACATCTTATCGGTTGACATCCATTGAGACCAGCGGGACGCGCGCGATCCACCGCGCCACGGCGGCGCTTGGACCGATCGGGGCCATGCCTGGACATTGTGCGGATCGTGACCCGCGGGATAGCCGAACTGGAGGGTGATTCGTTGGTCGCGTCACGGCACGGTGGCATATATTTCAGGGCGCGACCGCACACGTCGGCTTGGTCCCCGTTCCGGTGATCAGATGCAAACGGACAACTCCGCGCAGCGGGCCAACTGTTTGGAAAAATTCCGTTGGTGTCGTCACACGGCGATTGCCCACATGACTGACGTACTGGCCGGGCCGCAAACCGGCTTTCCAGGCGGGGGAGTCCCGGTCAACGGCGAGCACGGCGACGCAGCCTTTCGGATCACCGCCGGCCAGGCCAAGCGTGCGAAATCGAGGTGGCAAAGCCGATGGATACTCAACCTGTAAACCACGCCACGTTGGCGGCGGCACTTGTGCGAATGGTTTGCGCGCCGTCGGAGTGTATTTCTTGGCCAGCACGACTTGAGTGGTTTGCGAACGTCGCATGCCATTAACTGGGTCTCGGCGATGCAGAACAAGCTCCACCCGCGAATCGGCCGGTATTTGGCTCAGCTCTCGAAATAACGAATCGCGATCGACCACGGCCAGGCCATTGATTTTCGTGATCACGTCATCCGGTCGAACGCGCGCCTTGGCAGCTGGCGTGCCCGGCAGAACACGCAGCACGCGCGCGCCTGTTTTTCCCATGCGCCGTTCCGATAGCGATAGGTTTTCCGGCTCAACACCCAAAAAACCGTATTCCGGGGCCCTGCCCCGTGCCAAGGTGCTGATCGTCTGGCGCAAAGCCTTGTTCATGGGGATCGCGAAACCGGCGGCCTGTTCATACCCGGCCAGCGGAGTCAAGGACGTCGTGAGCCCGACCATTTCACCCTGCAGATTAATCAGCGCGCCACCGCTGGTTCCGGCCTGCAGATGCGCATCGGTCTGAATCAGCGTGCCGAAGTGGTGCAACGAGTCACGCTCCGCGTCGGCGCTGCTCGCGCCGGCACGCGGGGGCGCGGACCGTTGTAGATTCGCGACGATTCCCCACGTCGCGCTGACGCTTCCATCGCGCGCGATCGCATAGGGATTGCCCAGCGCGATGACAATCATCCCTTTGCGCAATTTGCTCGCATCACCAAATGTGATCGGGGCCAACTCGTCTTTGGCCGCGATCGTCAGTACGGCCAAATCGGTCCAGGGGTCTCCGGCTTCGACCCGTTTGGGGATTTCCACACGCGCCACCTTGAACGGTTTGCGCTGGACCCACACGTAATAGTCGTTTTCATCGGGATTCCCGAGCACATGATAGTTCGTCAGCACGTGTCCGGCCGTGTCGATCACGACGCCGGTGGCAAATTCGTTCGGTACGAATTCGGGATCCGTCGGTTGCCGATCGGGCAGACCCAAGGGGCGTGGATTCAGAACCCCGTTCGGTAACGCACTGGCCGTGCCCCGCGTGCGCTCGCCCCGGCGAACCCGTGCGATGGCGACGACCGAATGCTCGGCACGCGCGATCGCATCCACCATCGCGTCTTGCAGCGCGCGGATCGCTTGCAAGCCATTGACCT
>CAZSOG010000055.1:0-11626 GCA_964607555.1 uncultured Pirellulaceae bacterium
GAGGAGTTTTCCACAGAAACTGAAACAAGCCGGCGACGTTCGCGTCTTTGCCATCGCTGGCGGCAGTGTCGCGTCGAACCAGGTCGGTCTGAAAGGGCTTGGTGTCAGTCAGGGGCTTGCCAATAAAGGCTATATCTATACCGACCGGCCCGCCTACCGCGCCGGCCAGATGGTTCATGTTCGAGGGGTGATCCGTCGCGTGACAGGTGACAAGTACGTCGTCGATGATGGCAAGGCGTTCGATGTCACGGTCCTCGATCCACGCGGCCGGCAGATCTGGTCAGGCCAGGTCCAGCTGAACGCCTTTGGCAGTTTCCATGACCATTTCCTGATCCCACGAACCGGTCCGCAGGGCACGTATCGTATCGATGTCCGCGAGCAGGAAAGGGACGGCGGAAAGCAAGCCTACCACGGAACATTTATCGTCCACCACTACCAACTCGAACCGATTCGCCTGGTCGTCGACACGCCCCGTCGCGTCTATTATCGGGGCGAGACGATCGAAGGGACAATCCGCGCTGAGTTCTACTACGGCGCCCCGTTGGTCGGACGCACGATCCGTTACCGACTGGCGGCCGAGCCGGTGGTCACGGCCACGACCGACGAGAAGGGTGAGGTCAAGTTCAAGTTGAAAACGCGCGAGTATCGCGAGATGCAAGTGCTGCCGTTTTCCGTGCAACTGCCGGAGCGCAATCTGGCGACGCTGCAGACGCTCATCCTCGCCACGCGCGGTTTCGCGATCGCCGCCAAGACGCCGCGTGATGTCTTCCTGGCCGGCGAGACGTTCGAGACGACGATCACGACGACCGATGCCGAGGGCAAGCCGGTTGGACGAGAGCTCGAAGTGACGCTCTACCAGGTGACGAAGGTTGATGGCCAGACGGGTGAGAAGAAGATCAGCGCGAAGAGACTGGCGACCGCCAAGAAAGACGGCACGGGCCGCGTGACGTTTTCGGCCGACGAGGGCGGCAAGTACTTCATCCGCATCACCGGCCACGACCGGTTCAAGAACCCGATCTCGGCCACGCACAGCCTCTTGATATCCGATGACAAGGACAATGTCCGGCTCCGTATCCTGGCCGGGCGGCACACGTTCAAGGTCGGCGACCATGCGAAGATACGCGTCCATTGGCGCGAACAACAGGCCCTCGCCTTGATCACGTATCAAGGCGCGAAAGTGCTCGGCTATCGGCTCGTTCAGCTTACGCAGGGCGAGAATAACATCGATCTGCCGATGACCGCGATGCTCGCGCCAAACTTCGATCTGGCGATTTCCGTGATGACCGACGTCCGGCAGCAGGAGGCAGACGCGCGCCGTCAGGGAGCCAAGGGCGAAGGGCAGGGGACTGCCGGGCAATCTCGAACAAGAAAACGCTTTCACGAGGCGTCGAGTCCGTTCACTGTCATTCGCGAGATGAACGTTGTGGTGGCGGTCAAGGGCAAGGGGCCGGTTAAGCCGGGCGGCGAGGTCGTGGTCGAGGTGACGACGACCGATCCGCAAGGTCGGCCGCTGGCGGCCGAGTTGTCACTGGCGATGATCGAGCAGGCGCTGTTGGACCGTTTTCCATCCGGCGTCACGGCGATCGACGATTTCTTCCGCGGCAACCGTCGCGCTTCGGCCGTGCGGACCACGTCGAGTATCACGTTCGACTACAAGCCCGCCACGCGCCCCATCAACGCGAACCTGCTCGCCGAGCAGGAACGGCTGGAAACGGAGAGCGAGGAAGAGGCGGCACTGGACGACGTGGCCGAAGCGCTCGATGCGGACGGACACGGGGTGCTGCCCAGCGGCGGCGAGGCCGTTGTTCTGGAACGAACCCGTGATGGAACGGCAGCTCCGCGACCGGCGACCGCCGCGCTGGCAGCACCGCAGGCTGCCCGCCAGCTCATGGACGCGATGCGACGCGCGCCGGAACGGAGCCGCCGTGGCCGCCTGGCCGGGAACCGAGCCGCGGCACCCAGCGGTCGGCAGACAGTACAAACGGGACCGCGTCAAAGTCAATCTGACAACCTGGGAGTCTCACCCGAAAACTCTTCCGGAGTGACCGGCAGCGTCGTGCTAGAAGAAAGATGGGGTGACAACGGCGTCTTGGACTACGACGTGGTCCCGCAAAATAAGGTCATTGCCGGAAAACTACTCCGAAAACTGCAACGCGGCGAGGCGCGCTACCAGGATTCCACGATCGCCTACTTCGGTCGCCGTGGTACTTGGGGCTACGCCAATCTCGGCGATATGGATGAGAAGAAACTCGACGCCTTCGCCGAAAAACTGGCCGAGACGGGGGCTGTCTTGCTGCCGGCTCAGATCTCGCCGGAGACCGGCTACTGGAACCCGTCGGTCACGACCGACGCGTCGGGCAAGGCGACGATTACGTTGACCGTTCCCGATCGCGCGACTGCGTGGAAGTTCTTGGCCCGGGGCGTTACCGCCGACGATACGTTGGCCGGCGAAGGCGCGGCGAAACTGGTTGCCAAGAAGAAGCTCTTCGGCGAGTTGAAGCTGCCGCTCGCATTGATTGACGGCGACGCCGCGGAGTTGATCGCGACCGTCCACAACGATCTTATCACCAACGGCACGATTCGCGTCACGCTCAAGACGACGATCGGTTCGTGGACGAACGAAGAAACGAGGACGGTCGCAGTCAAGGAAAAGGGACTTTCGAGAGTCCTGTTCAAGACCAAGATCGACCGGCGTGCTGGCGCCGTGGGAGACGCACGACGCGACAAGTCGAACATGGCGGCCGGCCCCGATGTCGAAGCGTCCTTTGAGTTAACGGTCACCGCGGGCAAGGCACGCGACGTGGCACGGCGAGTCGTGCCGATCAAGCCCTATGGGATGGCGGTCTTTAGCACGTCCAGCGGTTCGGCGACCGGCGATACGACAGCCTGGATCGCGCTGCCGGAGAAGATGCGGGTCGAGCAGCCCTCGATGCAGATCGTCATCGGCCCGAACGTTGAGCGGAGCCTGCTGGACATCGTTCTGGCCCCGGCCCCGTGGTGCCAGCGGGAGGCGAACCGCTTCGCGACGCCGTTGGACGGCACATCGAGCGACCTGATGGCCGCGATTGCACTCGTAAAACTGCTCAACTCGACGCAGCAGTCGGGCGGGCCGGAAGCCCAAACGCTCGACGCACGGATTCGCGCGGCCGTCGGCAGCCTCGTCTCCGCCCAGCGGGATGACGGCGCGTGGAGTTGGTGCGGCCGTACGGAAAAGAACATACCGGCCAACCAATACCTGTCCGCCCGGATCGTCTGGGCTCTCACGCTTGCACGACAGACGGGCTATCAGGTTCCCGACGACGCAATGCAGAAGGGGATTGGCTTCCTCAAAACGACACTCGCCAAACTGGCGAGCACCGACGATGAAAGCCGAGCCATCCTTGTCCATGGCTTGACCGTGGCCGGCAAGAGCGACTTCTCGCAGGCCAACCGGCTCTACCGCAGCCGACAGCGTCTCTCACCGTCGGCCCTTTGCTATCTGGCGCTGACCTACGCGCGGATGGATCGCAAGGAAACGGCCCGCGAGCTGCTGGCGATTCTGGGCGAGAAGGATCCGGCCAGCCGGCCGGCCGGCGCGGTCGCCTGGTGTTCCGCGCCAACGGAAATGCACGCGCTCTACGCGCTCGCGTTGCAGTCGGCCATGCCGAAGGACGCCGCCGCGACCGCACAGGCCGAGTGGCTTCTGGCACACCGGACCGGCCACCGCTGGGCACCCGACAAGGCGACCGGCCCGGCGACGATGGCGCTTGTGCCTTACTTCGCCAAACGCCGCTTCGAATCGGCCGAGTACAAGCTGACGGTCTTGGTCAACAACCACCGGGCGGCCGAACTCGCGATCATGCCGTCCGCCCAAACGCAGACGCTCGTCATCCCCAGCGAACTGTTCGTGTTCGATGGCGGGAAGAGTAAACAGGCGATTCGCTTTCAATTGACCGGCCGCGGACAATACACCTATCAAATCGCATTTGGCGGTTTCGTGCCGGCGGATAAGCTGAGGAGCACCGTTAACATCTGGGAAGTGCGACGGCACTACGAACCAGCCCCGTTGGAGCTCGACGGCGAGATGATTCCGCGCGGGTTCGGCGTCGTCGATGGCAGCTACTCGTCGTTCCGTAACCCGCTGACACAGTTGCCGGTCGGTGTTCGTGGCCGGGTGACGCTTGACTTGTGGCGCCAAAACACTCCCGCGCGGACGCCCGATAGCCTGTTGCCATACCTGGTCATCACCGAGCCGATTCCGAGCGGAACAACGGTCATCGAGAAGTCGATTCGTGGCCCGTTCGAGCGATACGAGATCGGCCCCGGCGCGATCACATTCTATGTCGGCGGGCGGCGCGGGATAGGTACGATCCAGTACGACCTGCACGGCTATGTGCCCGGCGTCTACCACGCGGCCCCGACCGTCGTTCGCGACGCCTATGCTCCCGGGCAGTTTGCCATTGCGCCGGCGAAATCGCTTACCGTATTGCCACTCGGCGCGACCAGCGACGACAAGTATCGCTTGACGCCGGACGAGTTATTCCAGTTGGGCAAGCGGCATTTCGCCAAGGGGCGCATGAAGCAGGCGGCCGAGCACCTGGCCGAACTGATTGCCCAGTGGCGGTTGGATCCCAAACCGTACCAGGAGACGGTGCGGATGCTGCTGGACGCGAACCTGGAGATTGGCCCGCCGCACGAGGTGGTCAAGTATTTCGAGATCATCAAGGAGAAGTGGCCGCAGATCGAGATCCCGTTCGACAAGATCGTGAAGATCGGCGATGCGTATCACCAGATGGGCGAGTACGAACGCAGCTACATGGTTTTCCGCGCCACGGTTGAGTCGAGTTTCTTGCGCGAGGTCCGCGTGGCCGGTTTTCTGGGTGGCGCGGGCGAGTTCCTCAGGAGCGTTGACGTCATGAGTCGGCTGTTGTGCGAATATCCGCCCGAACCGTATGTTGCTTCCGCCCAGTACGCCCTGGCCCAACAGGTCTTTGCCAAGGCGGACGAACTGGAGACCAACGCGGCGCTGCGGGCGAAGCTGCGGTCCAAGAAGATCACCCGCGTGCAGCTCGTGCGGCGGTCGCTTGGGATGCTCGGAGCGTTCTTGACGGCCTACCCCGAAGACCCGGCCGCGGACGAGGCCGCCCTGTCACTGGCCAGCGCGCTGCTGGGTTTGAAGCAATACGAGCAGGCCATCGCCGCCTGCACGAGGTACGCCACGCGATATCCCGACAGCCACTTCGTCGACAGCTACTTGTACACGATCGGTTTCTGCCATTTTGCTCTCGGTGAACACGCCGACGCCCTGGCGACTTGCCGGAAAGTGGCCGAGATGAAGCGGAAGGACAAGAAGACCGGTCGCATCGTCGATGCGGAGAACCGCTGGCAGGCCATTTATATCCTGGGGCAAATACACCACAGTCTCGGACAGGCGGCCGAAGCGATTCGCGAGTACACGCGCGTCAAGGACCGCTTCCCCGACGCCGCCGAGGCAATTGACTACTTCACGCGCAAGGAGATCAGGATTCCGGAAGTGACGACACTCCGGCCGGGCGCAACGAAGCCGATCGAGCTGGCGTTTCGCAATATTCCGTCGTGCGATGTGCGCGTCTATCGGATCGACTTGATGAAATTCAGCCTGCTCAAGCGTAACCTGGCGAACATCACGAAAATCAACCTGGCCGGCATTCGCCCGTACCATGAAGCGACAATCAAGCTGGGTGATGGCAAGGACTACCGCGACCGGAAGCAAGCGCTGCCGTTGCCGCTGAACGACGAGGGGGCGTACCTGGTTGTCTGCCGTGGTGGAGACCTCTACACCAGCGGGCTGGTGCTTGTCTCGCCACTTGTGTTGGACGTACAGGAAGAAGCTGCGAGCGGTCGCGTTCGAGCAACGGTCAAGAGAATGGCTGGCGACGGCAAGAAAGACCTGAAATACATCGCTGATGTGCACGTGAAAATAATCGGCTCGAACAACCACGCGTTCACCTCCGGGGCGACCGACCTGCGCGGCGTTTTCATCGCCGACGGAATCGCCGGGACGAGCACCGTTATCGCTCAGGCCGAGGGTGGCCAATACGCTTTCTTCCGTGGCAAGGTCCGCCTCGGCCCACCCGAGGCCGCTCTTTCGGCTCCGGCCGACGCGGCACGGGCGGGCGAGAAACCTCGGGCGACCAGTAAGAAAGAGCTTCTGAAAAACGTCTACCGGGGTCAGATGAAGGCGAGCCGGGCGAACTCCGTGAAACTGCAAGAACTGTACGACAATCCAGCGGAAGGCGTACAGGTCGAACAGGCGAAGTAGTATCGGCGGATTGGCAACAAGGTGTGATTACTACGGTTTCTTCGCGATGGCCCAGAGCTGCTTGCCGGTTGCCACATAAAGCACCCCGTTGGCCGTGATGGGGCTGCTGTAAATCGGTGATCCGAGTCGAATCTTGGTCAAAAGATGCGGCGTCTTCCCGGTCGCCAAGACGTAGAAATAACGCTGGTTGCCGACGTACAGTTTGCCGTCGGCGACCAGCGTGCTGCCCCACGTTTGCGCCTTCGTGTCATAGACCCAGACAACCGCGCCGGTATCCGCATCCAGACAATGGATCTTGCCCGACAGGTCCGGAATGTAGACGAGTCCATCATGGACGGCCGCCGTCGAAAGGGTACGCTCAATAGCGCCGTATTTCCAGACGCAGGCCGTCTTTGTCACGTCGCCGGATTGGGTCGCATCGATACATTGAAGCATCCCACGTCCGCGGCCGTGCGCCGGATCCTGGCCGATGGCAATGTAGACGCGATTGTCATGGAAGACAGGAGTGGCGATCACCTGGCTTGGGCCGATATACTTGCCGTCGTTCTTGTTCGTGCTCTGTTTCTGACGCTTGTCCCCCTTGTAGTAGTTCACCGGCTTCCCGCCCGGGAAGCGGTATTCCGGCGGATTGCAGTCGTAACGCCACGCGAGTTTCAGCTTGGTCGGCTTCGCGGGCAGACGCTCCAAGGCCTCGAACGCATAGCAGTAGCCGTCACCACCACCTAGGAAAATGAGCTTCTTGCCGTTCACCACGCCAAGCGATGGCGAGGACCACTGGGCATGCCACAGCCGGGAGCTGATCCCGGCATCCTCTACCGCGAGCAGCCGGCCCGTGTTCTTGTCCAACGCAATAAAAGCCGGTGCCTTGGGGTTCACGACGTATGCGTGCATCTTGGTCCAATGTGACCCTTTATCGCCACCTACACCGTTGGACGTGCCCGTGTACAGAACGTCGCCGTCGATCAGAACCGAACAGCTTGTCGCGTCGTGCGGGCAGACCTTGAGTTCATCGATCGGGTCGAATCGCCACAGGATGTCGGCATCGTGGGCCTCTAATGCGATTGGTGGTTTTCCATAACCGGCCATGTACTGGCCCTCATCCTGGAACGGGCCGTCGTTGCCGTTCGTCAGACCATGAACGTCAAGACATACGATGTCGCCGGCAGTGGTCACGATATAGGCGCGGTCACCATCCACGGTGGCCGACGAGCAGACGCCACATTTCTGCATGACGAAGTGGTTCGAATCGGGCAACCCATGCGTGCGTTTGGGAATGACGAGCTGCCAGAGGAGCGAACCATCCGATTCCGCGAAGCACTTCTCGACGCCCGCCGGATTCGTTGCATTAAATCGAGGATCGTCGCCGATCGAGTTGGCGTCGGTGCCGACAAAGACGCGGCCATCGGCAACGGTCGGGTTGCCGTACGCGTTCGTGCCGAGTGTCGCTACCCAACGGACGTTCTTCGTGGTCGCCAGATCGACCTTGCCACCCTGGGTTCGCCCACGCTCGAAGGTCGCCGGCAGATCGACTTCGTTCGAGACCATGTTGCGTACTTGCGTGCCACCCCACTGGGGCCAATCGGCACTGTTCAGGTGAGCCGAGCACACCGCGGTGATGATGAGACAACCGGTCTGCAGAATGATCGTGGCGTGGGTTTTCATTGGCGCGCTCCGGAAGGATCTATAAGGGGGGGGAACAGTCTGTCAAGTGTGGGCGGTGTGGCGTGAACTCGTAAAGGAACGTGGGCCGTTTTTTCAGTCAACGGTAGGATTCGATGCGTGCGTCTTGTCCGGCCTCGCCGCTCATTAACCCAAACTCGTAACTGTTTGGCCGAATGCGGTGCTGCCCTTGGCACAGCAGTCATTTTTGCAAGAGGACAAGAGATTCTTGGGCAACAATACGGAGCGACCAGAAAATCCTGGTCCCATATTCGTGCCTTTCTTGTCTTCCATTCGTGTGATTTATACTATTTGTGGTCAACTCACTTGGCGTTTCGGACCATGAATCCAACTTAGCAGATTATCTCATCCGAATCAAAGCCGTCCGCGCTGTCGTGCGTCGTGCAGGGTCTGGAATCGAATTGCGGCGGGGCTCCGTTTTCTCGTTCCGAAACGTCCACTCCAAAGAAAGAAGCGTCTGAGCTTGCTTCCGACAACGTGTCCCAAAATCTGGTTTCAAGCGCGTACGATGGACGTCCACGTCCGTCGAAAAAGCGGATGGACGCCCCTGCCGAAACGGTTTTGTGACAGTCTCTGAGAATCTGTCGGCGTGTTTTCTCCAACCAACGAGCGCACGCCGGCGCGGTGGAGACCTTCGGTCACTCCCGTGCGGGGTCAGGAGACCCGCGCACAGCGCCAGGTCGCTCCCGTGCGGGGGTCGGGGCCCCGCGCACAGCGCCAGGTCTTGTTCCGCCCCTACCGGGTTCATCCCGGTAGAGCGCATGATTCTGCACTACAGCGCCGACCGTAACGCACGCGCGTTCCTGCCCCCACCCAGCTTGTCTGGGTGGAGCAAGTGATTCTGCACTACACGCGTTCGGTGCCCGCGCCTTTCCCGGCCGCTATGGCAGGTCCCGTGGGGATGGCTGAACCTTGACCCAAAAAACTTGACTCAGACGCAACAAAATTCGGCCCATGGCGTCTCTCACCTCTCACCTCTCCGTAGTGCGTACCGCATTGTCTGTTCACGTGCCACGTGATCAAGTGAGTGGCGGGGCAGGGGGCGCACGCGAACCCATGGGAGACACGCGTTACCGTGGACGTTTAGGCGGCAATGGTGGCGGCGCGCCCGCGGCGGCTCGAAACCGCCGGTCGGCATACGCAACGTACCAATTAGCCGATGTATGCAGTTTTGTGTCTTGAACGCCGGCCAGTGCGTGCAGGCGGTGCGCGAACTGATGCACGGTCTCGGATTGACTACGTACGACGCCGCGGCGTTTGAGCCGGTCGTCCATGCGCCGCAGCACGTGCCGCCACGCACGGGCTCGGGGATCCGAATAATCATACTCTTGCGATATTCGATCCCAACGTGTGCGCCGCACGAACACGAATCCGACGAGCGCTCCGAGGAAGAGCAAGATTGCCACCAGTGCGTATCTCACGAGCAGCGGCAATTCTCTCCACCACTGTAAAAGAGCGCCCGCATCGTCCGCCAAGGACATTCCAGAATCGCCGCCGCCCCCACCCGCCTGTTCCGCATCGGACTCGTCGGTAAGGGACGGATCGGTGAACCCCGGCGTGGCCTCGACCACGACCCAGCGTTCGGTTGCGTCATCATACGCTTCGGCCCAGGCGTGGGCGTCGCGGTTTCGAGCTAACCACCGCTTTCCATGGACCTTGTCGAATTGCAATACGCCATAGCCGGTCACATAGCGCGCCGGGATTCCCTGGAGTCGCAACAGAGCGACCGCTCCGGAAGCAAAGAACTCGCAATGTGCCGGATGGCGCGCGAGTAGAAAGTGATTGAGCGGATCGACGCCGCGCGGCGCCTTGACCGGATCCAGGCTGTACTCGTAGTTGTCCTGGAAATATGCTCGAATGGCCTGGATCCGATCACGCGTGGTCTTCGCGTCGCGACACACTTCACGGGCCAGTTGCGTGATCCGTGGGTCCAATCCGGACGGGGGAATCAGCAAGCGTCGGCGTATCGACTTCGAAAGTGGACGCATTGGGCCACTGGTATCCACGTGGATCACGTACGGGGTTCGCACGCTGAGTCCCGAGCGGACAATATCGAATTCGTCGACGGCCAGACGGGTCCCCTCACCTTGTACGTAACGCCAGCCCAGCGCGGTGAAAAAAACTTCGCCCCGACGCGGGTCGTTTTCGATCGTCCATCGTTTCAAGATCGTTGCCGGCGCGCGGTGCGGTAACTCAAACGTCGAGATATCTCGAGTGAGGGTCGCCATCGCATCCGGCACATGCGCAAGCGGCACCAAGTAATGCACGCCGCGAAGGTCGGCGCCGCCAGGAACGTACCTGTAGGGATCACGTTTGGAATCGATACTCCATTGACCATTTCGATATTGGCTGAATACGCGCCCCGCCAGATATCCGGGTTGCGTGTTTCCGTACACGCGCAGCGCGATCGCGTTGGGATCAAAAGTGCTCTCGGCGCTGATCGCCGTCAAGGATCCCGAGGTTACGTAGTTCCTGAACTGGTGCCGCCGACGTTCACTCCGTCCCACCTGGGCAGCGAACCAGGTCTGCGCGTCGGGCAACCAGCGCGACCAGGCTTCGGTCATCCCCCAGGTTCCCAGCAGGGCGCTGGCCCAAACAAGCAGGACAACAAATCGTGCGTTCCAAGGAACTTTCTTGTGGCCCGTGGGAGACGCAGCCGGTTTCGTGACGACCAGTGCCGTCGGCAACAGTAACGCCAAGGTCACCAGGACAACGTATGTCGACATCATCCCTATCGGAATGGTGACGTTCAACGCGAGGATCGAGGTGATCAAGGCGACGCACGGTATGGCGATCGGCAGCGGATCATGCCAGCGCCACCGCCACAGGAGCAGGCACTGGCAACCGAGGAAAAATTCGGCGAGCATGACCGTTGGTGCTTGGGGGACAACAAAAAAGCCCCGGTCGATAACATGCGGCGGGAACGCAACAAGCCGAACAAAAAAAAGAACACCCAGCACCCCCAGGAACAGGCGAAATCCAAAGGGTTTCGTTAGCAGGCGTAAATGGAGAAACAACCCGCACGTTCCCAGAACGGCCACGCTGGGCGCGATCAGGCCCGATCCGTCTGGACTGGCCCACATCAGCAGTGCCTCGAACCATAGCATCAGTCCCGCGACCAGGACCGTTACGAGAGGCCGGAACGCCGAGTTTCGACCGACGCCAGTTTGCGGACGGCTGTCATCGCCCGCCGGCCGCGCGCGGCGGCGAGAGATGACACTCGCCTGGCTGTTTTGCTGGGTCACCATTACAGGTCCACCATTCCCGCTTCCACGTCCGCGCACGTGAACTGCAGCAAACGTCTCTGGTGTTGACGGCCGTTTGGTTGCACGGACTGGCTGACAACGATACGGCTGCCCGGTGTCCGCTGCCGGGTTGCTGCCTGGAACAACTGCTCTTGCCGACTCCCCCAGTGGTGGCTTACAACAATTACGAAATCCCAGGTGAGCGGCAATTGCTCGATCGCGCCGATCGTGGGCGCAAGGTCCTCCATGCGTCCTGGTTGGGCCAACGCCAGGTGTTCCAAGATGGCTTGATGCCCTTCGTACCAGGTGCTGTGATGAAGGAAGAACGTGGGAGAACAAACAACCAGCATTCCGATTCCTTGGCCGCAGGTCAGGAGGGATGGGAAGAGCGCCGTGAAGGGAAAAAGGGGCCCCCTAAGGG
>CAZSOG010000056.1:0-11534 GCA_964607555.1 uncultured Pirellulaceae bacterium
GGTTCTGACGGAAGCACAAATTGCCGCGGATCCCAGCATGCAACTGGTTGACGACTTGAGCAATACGCGCCGGCGGGTGGTGGCGGTCAAACAGCCGGCCGCCGGCCGCTGGACGGTTTCGGTCAACGATCCCGCGGCCGTGACCGGTTTGGGGTTTAACGCGCTGGTCGACAACCAGACGCCGACGGTTCGAATCACCGGTGTGTCGGGCGGTACCTGGCGCGCGCCGGTCGCGATCCAACTCGATGCGTTTGACGCCGACTCCGATGCGGTCGTCTCGCTTTTCTACGACACCGACGCCACGGGCCGCGATGGAACGTTGATCACCGCCGGGCTCAACGAGGCGGATGGCCCGCTGCAATATGACTGGGTGCCGGCGACGGTTCCGGAAGGCGACTACTTCGTGTACGCCATGATCGACGATCATGTCAACGCGCCGGTCTATCAGTACAGCGCACGGAGCGTCTCGATCACGGCGCCCGGAATCACCGGCACGGTCTGGGACGATCTGAATGGCGACCAGCTACGCGCGCCGGCCGAGCCGGGCCGGGCGGGTATCGCCGTGTACTTGGATAGCAACGGGAATGGCGGATTTGACTCCGGGGAGCCGATGACGCTGACGCGTGTCGACGACCCGGCAACGAGTTCCGTCGATGAAGCGGGCACCTACAAGTTGACCGACGTGGCGGCGGGTACGTACACCGCGCGCGTCGCGCCATCGCATGGCCGCGTGGCATCGGTACCCGCCGACGGCGCGCGACAAGTCACGCTGGCGGCGCGACAAGTCGTGACGGACATCGACTTCGGCACGCGTGTCGCGCCCGCGCGAATCGAAGGACTCGTCTGGAACGACCTGAATGGCAGCGGCCGGCGCGATGCTGGCGAAACGCTGCTCGCCGACGCGCCGGTTCAACTATTGGACTCGGTGGGAACCGAAGTGGGGACGACCGTAACCGACACGCACGGGGCGTATGCGTTTCCCGGGCTTGTACCGGGCGACTATTCCGTGCGGTTTGAGTTTGCCGGACGCATGGATACGTTCACGATCAAGCATCAGCTGGGCGTCGACACCGTCGACAGCGACGCGAATGCCGTGGGCCGGACCGATCCGTTGACGCTCGGCGGCGGGCAGACGTTCGCCCATCTCGATGCCGGGATGTTCGACGATCCGGCGGTCCTGCTGTTGTCGAGTCTCGACGGCCAGAACGGGCTCGTGTTCAACGGCGAGTTAGCGGGTGATGGGTTGGGCGGCAGCGTCAGGTCGGCCGGCGACGTGAACGGGGACGGACTGGACGACCTGGTCATCGGCGCGCGGAGTGCTTCCCGCGAGGGCAAGACTTCGATCGGCAAGACCTACGTCGTCTTCGGCCGGGCAGACCGTGCCGCGACGGCGGTCGATCTCACCAGCCTGGACGGCACCAATGGGTTTGTGTTGGACGGCGTCCAAACGCGGGACGAGCTGGGGGACTCGGTCAGCGCCGCCGGGGATATTAACGGTGACGGATTTGGTGATCTCGTCCTGGGAGCCTGGCTGGCCGACCCTTCGGGACGGGCCGAGGCCGGTTCCGCGTACACGGTGTTCGGGCGTGCCGTTTTCACTCCGAAGGTTGACTTGACGGTACTCGACGGCAGCGACGGCTTTCGCATCGACGGGGAGCAAGCGGACGATACACTCGGGGTGTCGGTCGGCGGTGTCGGCGACATCAATGGCGATGGCTTCGATGATATCGTCCTGGGCGCCTACTATGCTTCGCTGCCCGGCCGGGCGTACGCGGGCCGGGCGTACGTCGTGTTTGGCAAGGCCACCGGCTTCCCGGCGGCGCTGGACACGTCGGGGCTGGACGGCACGAACGGGTTCGTGTTGAATGGCGTCGCCGAGGAGGACTACGCGGGCTACTCGGTGGGCTTGGCCGGTGACGTGAATGGCGACGGGCTTGATGACGTTGTTATCGGCGCGCCGTACGCCGACGCCGGCAAGTCGAATGCGGGGGAGGCCTATGTCGTTTTCGGCCGTGACGATGGTTTTCCGGCCAGTATCGAATTGGGCGGCCTGGACGGGACCCATGGTTTTCGTATCGCCGGCGCGGCCAACTACGACTATGCCGGTATCTCGACTAGCTCAGCCGGAGACATCAATGGTGACGGGTTCGACGATCTCTTGATCGGCGCGACCGGCGCGGATGCGCCGCGGTCGCGAAATATCGGCAAAGGCTACGTGTTGTTTGGGTCGAGTCAGTTCGGTGGCGTGGTGGCGCTGTCCAGCTTGGACGGCAGCAACGGATTCCACGTTGACGGAATCGCGGCGAACGACTACACCGGCGGCGCCGCCAGCTCGGCCGGTGACGTGAATGGGGACGGTTATGATGACCTCCTGATCGGCGCGGCCCAGGCAAGCTCGATCAGGCAACCCCGCGCGGGAGCTGCGTACCTCGTGTTTGGCAAGCCAGGTGGATTCGCCGCATCGGTGGGACCCGCGGACTTGACCGGCGCCGATGGGTTTCGTATTTTCGGTCGCGCCACGGGCGACAACGCCGGCTCCGCCCTCGCCGCGGCCGGTGATCTGGATGGAGATGGTTTTGATGACTTGGTGATCGGCGCCAATCGGGCGGCCGCCGCTGGCCGAGCGGGCGCCGGTCAAGCGTATGTCGTTTACGGCGACGACTTCAGCATGGCGGTGACGCACCGCGGTGGGCAGGGTGACGATCAATTGACCGGTGACGCGTCGGCGAACATCATCGTGGCGGGCCAGGGCAATGATCGGCTCGTCGGGGCGGGCGGATTCGATGTCCTGCGGGGCGGTAGCGGCACGGATATTCTGGAGGCCCCGGATCTGGCATCGCTGCGTTTGGATGGTGGCGGTGGCTTCGATAGCCTGCACATCGTGAATTCCGGGACCGTGGACCTGACGACGGTGGCCGACAACCGCCTGACCGATGTGGAACAGATTGACTTGCGTAACCAACAAGCGAACCATTTGGTGCTGGACGCACTGGATGTCCTGCACGCGTCAAGCGCGACCAACACGCTGTTCGTGTTAGGTGACCAGGCCGATACCTTGGACCGCGGATCGGGCTGGGTGGACGATGGCATTCGGCACGTCGGCGGGCAATCGTTCCATGCCTATCACCTGGGAGCGGCCGAGCTGTTGGTTCTCGAATCGTCGGCTCCCTGGCAGAACAGCGTGAACCGTCTGGATGTCGACGCGAATGGGAGCGTTCATCCGCTCGACGCGCTCATTCTGATTAACTACCTCAATGCGCATCCCGGTGATCGGTCACTGCCCGCGCCGCCGGCCGTGCCACCGCCCTTTTACGATGTCAGTGGTGACAATCGAGTGACTGCCATCGACCCGCTTATCGTGATCAACTTCCTCAATCGTCAAGGGTCGGGCGAAGGCTCGGCCGACGATGATTCGGTCACCGCGCCTGCCGCGACACGGTCACTTGACGCGCCGGCGTCGCCGCCTGCCATCAGATTGGAACGATGGGCATTGGATGGCGGGCTGCTCGCATTGATCGAGCCGCCGCGTCGCGTCGCGTCAGAGCCGGCGACGACGATTGGAGTGGATGGGAGGGTGCCGGGCCGCGACGCGAGTCCGCCGATTCCGGATGCCGGCCATGATCGGATCGGCGCCCCGCCGAACACATGGAAGCCACTGGTTGCCGGTGTACCTCATAATCGGATGTCAGCCGGGAATCGGAACGGATCGACGTCCGCGAATCGCGTGCAGGACACGGCGCTGATGGCCTATCTGCGCGGCGCGCTGCTCACCGAAGAACTTGGCTTGCTGGAGTGGGGGCTTTAGTTCCACGGTATCACTTGGTCCATTGCGTCCCGATACCCAATCGTGCGATCAGCAATCGAGCTCTCGCATCAGCAACGGCTTACTTGGCACCATGAATGCTCCGCCTGTTCAGATGACTGCTTCACGCCAACTGGCATCCTGGCTCGTCGAACGTCAAATCGCGTTGGCCTTTACGACCTACCAGACCGGCAAGTTGTTTCTTATCGGTGTCCAGAACGACGGACGTCTGTCGATCTTCGAACGCACATTCAATCGCTGTCTTGGTCTGTGGTCGGATGGACAATCGATGTGGATGAGTTCGCTGTATCAGCTGTGGCGGTTTGAGAACATGCTGCCGCACGGCAAGCTGGCGGACGGCTACGACCGGATGTACGTACCGCAAATGTGCTACGTGACAGGCGATCTTGACATCCACGACATCAGCGTTGACGCCGCGGGCGAGCCGGTTTTCGCCAACACGCTGTTTAGCTGTCTGGCCAGGCCCAGCCGCACGCACAGCTTCGCACCGGAGTGGAGCCCCCCGTTTGTCAGCCGCCTCGCGGCCGAGGATCGCTGTCACCTCAACGGTCTGGCCATGCGGGATGGCGCACCTCGCTATGCCACGATGGTCGCGCGCACCGATGTGGCCGACGGATGGCGCGAACACCGCGCTGACGGCGGGAGCGTGTTGGATGTGGCGACTGGCGCCGTCGTCGCCGACCGGCTGGCCATGCCCCATTCGCCGCGCTGGCATCGGCAACGACTTTGGCTACTCGAATCGGGAAGTGGATATCTGGGCAGCATCGTGCCGCAAACCGGTCGCTTTGAACCGCTGACCTTTTGTCCCGGCTATGCCCGTGGCCTGGCCTGCGTGGACCGTTTCGCCGTTGTTGGACTGTCCGTCTGCCGTGATAACCGGACCTTTCAGGATCTGCCCCTTGATGACCAACTTACAACGCAACAAATCACGGCGCGCTGTGGAATCGTCGTGATCGACCTCGACACGGGGGACCTGGTCCATTGGCTGTGGATCGATGGCGTGGTACGCGAGTTGTACGACGTCGTGGTTTTACCGGGCGCCCGTCGCCCGATGGCGCTTGGCTTCAAGACCGACGAAATCCGCCGTTCAATTTCGATCGCTCCAGTGACCCAGGGGTCAGGTCTTGACTTTTAACTATTCATGGTCAGGATGCAACGTGATGGCTCGCCGGGTAGGAAGATGGGGGCAGGAAGATAAGCAGTGTGCGCGTCATCTTCAATTTTCCTGCCCCCATGTTTCTGCGAGAAATTGTGTGGTCACGATATGCCGCTACCCGTGGGCTCACTCCGGCAATCGGCACGGCGAACACGGGCGTATCGCGAGTGGTTGGGGACCAGAATTCAATAATCAATGGTGAATAACAGATTGTGAACAATTAATGAAGGGAAGAGAACCCCGGCAGTGCCTTACAGCAGTGAACGGCACGGCTTCCAGAGTGTTACTTTGTGGGGTGTGGCCGTGTCGTGTCACTTGAGAAATGCTCTGTATTCGTCTCTCACCGCGTCGAACGTCTTGCTATTCTGACGTTTGTCCAGGCAGTAGGTGACGACACCTTCGACCTTCTGCGCCGCGGCCAGGTCCAATGCGACACGTACTCGTCCCGCAATCCGCTCGGGGGTTCCCTCTTCGTGAAACCGTTGTTCATATTCCGATTTTGACCCCGATGGCATGACGATCAACGGGACATGGTATTTCTGCTGGCCGACATACTTCGGTTCGAATTCGGCCGTGAAGGCACCGCGGCACTCCGACTTCCAAGCATGTTCATCGTCGAGGCCGCTACCATCATCCGTTTTCAGGCCGGTCGTCTTGAAACCGGAGAATCGCGCGCGAACGCCGAAATTGGAGACGCCTTTCTTGTCCAATACACCGAATCGAAGTTGAATTGTCCGTCCCGTGGCGGCCGTATCCGATAGATCGACGCGGACCTCACCGTCTGCACGGCCGGCCACATCCTTTTCCCATAGTACGTGATCGTCAATGCGCAGTTGCATGATGTGATAGCCCGCCGTCGGACCAGGGAAATCATCTTCGTAGTGAAACGTGATCGATGCGTGCCTGGCATCGGTGAGCCGAACCTGGCGCACCAAGACACCGAAATCGCCCGCGTGCGACCGGGTATCATAAGGATGAGTGATGCCAACGTTCGGAGGGATCACGTAGTCATCGTTCAAGAACGATAACGCCCGTTCGATTTCATTTCGATCGTTGGGATAAGCGGCAACAACGCCGTCAACCAGGGGCAGAATCGTATTGACGAACTTCAAGCCGATTTGGGGATAGTACATCAGGGGATAGAACTTGATCCTGGGGTTGATCTGCTTGCCCGCCTGCGCCATTGTCCTGGTGTACTCTGGAGTAAAACGCCCCGGCTTCACATTTCCCCAGAAGTCGTCGATGACATACCCGACCAGGTTTTCGTGTTTGAGAGACAACTTGGCGATTTCCTTGGCCCAGCGGATGTAGTCCACCTTGAACGGTTCGGAATAGGGCCAGCGCGGGTCTTGCAGCGCGGTCTCGGAATGGGGGACGAGGTAAACCCAGACTTTGATTCCCGCTTCATCGGCCGACGGAAGAAATGCATGAAGATCTTCCCAGTCGTGAGGACTGTGCCAAAGCAACCACATGTAGGTGTTCGCATGCAACTCTGTGAGTCGTTGAACCATCTTCTGAGCATCGACATGTTCGCCCAGACGCAGTTCGGCATCGTAGTCGCCAAGCGCAACCGGCGTGGCCGCCAATACACATCTGGTTCCCGGCAAGCTGACGAACAGCCAAATCACGGCGGCCAGTAACGGCAACAACAATCTGCGGTTCCGGTCTGGACAGAATGCGGGTGTCCCCGTGAATGCTGATGGCCGATGTTGTTTCATCGTATCTCTCCACTCGAGTTGTTCGTCCCATGCTTGAGCACAACTGGTCTCAAAACGTGATTGTCAATCCGCCGTCGACAGCCTTTCCGAGCGTGTGAGCGGTAGGCGCGTTCCGTGGGCGCGGGTAATCGCGATGCACGTTTCCCCGATGCTTCATACTTGCTACTCCTGGTGCGATGCCGTGTTACTAGAACCGAACCTGAAGTCTTATGGTCTCTGTTGTTGGTTCGATGCTGACCGTTTCCTTGTCCGCGTCGAAGTCCGTGTGTGGCTTGCCATTGAGCGTGACTGTTCGGATGTGTTTTCCCTCGGGATGGCGGATGCGAACGACGATCTGGCTTGGCGTGCGGCGGGCCGGTGGTTCAATCACGGCGTCGATCCGCCCGCTGTTGGCTGCTGAGGTGATCGTGTAGCTCACGTTGCCGAACTGCGTGGGCGCGTTGCGCACTGACACGTTCATGCCATCCTTCATCCAGTGGTTGGTAACGAACGGGGCCAGCCAAAGCTTGTCGCCCCGCTCCTGAACCAGCATAATACGGGTCTGCGCGAGGAACCAGCTGGTTTCGTGCGTTTTGTTCCAGCCGCCGCCATTGTGAAAATGCTCCCAAAAGGAAAGGTTCTCTCGGCTCATCAATGAGGCGATCGCATTGAAATAGGACCGGATGAACGGCTTCACTTCGTCGCGTGCCGCGTACAGTTCCGCGATCCGCGTATAGTACGGTTGCACCTTGGAGAATCCGCCCAGGTTGAAAAAGTCTTTCCGGTTCTGCTGCGCGGGATAGTCGCCCCATCCTGAACGCAGGAACTGTACGTCCTCCATGTGATCGGCGATCCATGCGGCCGATTCACTGCGAGGGTCCAGTACGCCGGTGACGGCCAGGTGGTGTGCGCCGATCTCGATCCCATAGCACCAGCTTCGATGGTAGTCTTCGTCCGGGTAGAAATCGCCGGGCTCGCCGAAGCAGTTGAGTATCGTCGGATAGGCGGGAACCCAAGTTCCGTCAGCCAAGGGAAGCGCGGGCGAGCGGGCCTGACACCAGCGGTAGGCGTGGAGGATATCTTCACGATAGGCCTCGGCGTCCTCGACGATCTCCTTCGCGCCCGGGTGGTCAATCTCGCTCAGTACCCGGCCGGCTTCGCGCAGTCCCGCGCAGTACTGGGCTTCGTTGAAGAACCGATAGGCGAACCGGGGCCAGTCGGCGGTAACGCCGGGAGGCATCAAACCGTACTCGGGTACCTTCTGGCCATGCGCGTCCAAGCGTTGGGTCTTCGCGCGTTGCTTCATGATCCAGCCGCATTGTTTGGCAACTTGGCCGGCCACGCGGCACAGCCACTGCTTGTCCTGCGTTCGGTCGTAGTGCTCAGCAAGTGTCCAAAGACTTTCGCCCGTGCCCACCAGTGTGTAGCCCGTGGTGAGGAAACCACGGGCGTTTTGGCGGTGGAGGAAGAACTCGAGCCCGCGCCGGGCAAAGTCGCGGTTCCCCATCATGTCCATGCCGCGGATCAGGGCCTGGCTTTCGCTTTCCAGCGGCCCATAGCGATCGGCGCCGATCCAAGGCGCGATCCGCGCGCCGCCGGCCTCATTACGGGCGGCCAGCATGCAATGCACCTGCGACGCCCGAATGATGTTGGTTAATAACGAATCGGGCAGCTCCACATGCATGGCGGCCGCGAGGACGGCGTTCCAGTACGCCTCGACTTCCGCGAACCCGGGCAGTTTCCCACGCAGCAGCGCGGCATCGTCCGGCGTCGCCTGCCACGCGGGCAAATAGACGAAGCAGTGGGCTACGCTGCCGGCCGGCAGATCGCCGCTCAGTGTGATCGTGCCAGACTCGACTTTCACGTCCAACGGCGTTGCGCGTTGCGTATCGATGTAAGCCAACATGTGCGGACCGTCGACGGCAACCACGCCCCGGTCGACCTGGCGGAGCTGGGCAAATGCCTTCTCTTTGGCATTCCTGGACAGGGTTAACGTCAGTGAGGCACCAGCAACGTTCGGCCGAGTGTTCTCGATTGTGTACTCGGCAACACAGACGGCACGCCGGCGATACCACTTTGGCGCGCCGGACGGCGGGCCACTATCGACTGGCGCGACGTAGGTCCGCTGGCGATACCGCACGCCATTCTCGGCCACCATCGTCACCGGCGCCGGTAGCCATCCACCATCTAGATGCCGTGTGACCTTTTCGTGACGCCCGTCACCGAAACGCGGTCGAATCTGCCGGCAAGCAAGCGTCGTTGGGTCAAAGCCGGGCCTGTATGGCACAGTAATACTTGGGTAGGCCCCGTCCGCGCGGCCGGCAGCGCCGAAACTGATCGTCCCGTCGCGATGCGCGATGAACTTGCGGTTGTCGCACGCCAGTGAAAGCATCATCGGCCCCAGGTCCTGGACGGGATTATGGGTCTTCACCATGGCCTGGGTGAAACTCTGGTCGGGCATTCGGCGGACACGCGCCAGAACAGTCGGCTTTCCGTGGTGCTTGCGCAGATAGTCGTCCAGCGTGATAGGCGCCGGATCGCAAGTAACAAACAAGCCCACGTGTGCAATGAACACACCCTCGTTGGCCAACACATCGTCAATGCCAACTCCGAAAGTTGATCGGCCGATCCGAAACATCAGCACGGTCTCGTCCATCTTGTAAATCCCGCCCGCGCTATGGATCAGTTTGAAGGATGTCGGCGACGAGGGGTCCCACGTTGTTTCCGCGGATGACCTGTGGTTTTCAGTGTCCAGAAAGAACCCGTTGCGGATCGCGAGGTGCGCCGGGCCGGTGGACTCGGAGCGACGCTGCTCGAGCCGAATGACGGCCGTCTTCCAGTGCGAATCCGTCCTGGCCTCCAATCCTGCCAACACAATCGGCTTGTCGACCGCCGAGAAAATCCAGCGAACCTTCTCCGTAAATTGGCCCTTGTAGGGCAACCGCCATTTCCAGATGTTGTTCTGCTTGACAAGGCGTGCGTCCAGAGGAACCCATTCCCCTTGCCACGAAGAAACGCCCTTCCAGCACTGCACTTGAATCGAACTATCGGGCGGAATGCTGTTGCGGTCCAGAAAGCGAAGCGAAAGTTCGCGCAACAATCTTGTCTCACGCCACTCCAGTCCAATACAACCGACACGGGCCTGGTCGCCGCCCTCGGCCGACTCGGGCCAGAGAGGCACGTTGTAGGCGCCGTCGCGTGACGGTTGCAGAGGCCGCGCCAAACGCAGGTCCTCGGCGGGGAACTCCTGCACGCGCGTGGCCGAAGTTCCTTTCATGCGCCGTGGATCCCAGGCGGCAATCTGAGCGAATGCCGCCATATCCGCGTGGTCCGGCTTTGCCGCCGGATCGGGATCGCGAGTTAAACGGGCGTTGGCCCAGTTCGCGGCGTCGCACGTGATGCCGTCCCCAATCGGAGCAGTCGTGGCGACCAGCTTGAGGCGCCGCGCACCCTTGACCGGTATGCTGATGCGGCGTGGCGGATCGTTTTCGCGCATAACGCCACTGTCAAAACGCTTCGTATCATCGACGAACACTTGGAAGATGACGGAGGCCAAGTTTTGTCCGCCCTGCCACTGGATGCCGATCTCCGCTTCAAATGTTGTGAACTCGCCGTCGAGCACGATGACAATCTCGCCGTTGGCGTGCTGGCCTAGACCGCGGGTGTACTGCTGATCCTTGATACGAAGTTTCAACGGCGCCGCCGCCTTCGGCTTGACGGCCGTGTTCAATCCCAAGCTGCCCCAGTCCTGTCTGGCCACGACAATCCGATCCGCCAACTCGCCTGCAATGTACTGGACTTGTGGCGACTCGGCCGCGTTGCTCGTCTGGCATGAAAGTAGTAATGCAATCAAGCTGAAAACGTTGAAACTCATGCTCCCGCTCCCTCGCGGTTTGGAATTGCTGGAAGAATCGTTCGTGTTTGCTGTCTCTCCGCAGGATGAATATGGCCTTCGGCCAACATCGCAGCACATTCTGGTGTGCCCGCGCTCACGCAATAAGCGATTCGAAATGACCGCGAATGATATCCACCCAGTTGTTGGATGTCTGGAATTTCCGAAGCGGGAACGCGAAGGAGTTTTTTCATGTGCGGCAACCCAGACTTACATGCGCGCACCCCAAAATCACGACAAATTGCAACGGCACACGATCGGCCGTATTGATATGATGCATAAGTGCATGATACGCTATTGTATCATGCAGTGTTGTATTATATGGTTCTAGCGTGTTCGGGGGAGACGCGGCATGAATCCGTTTCGCTACGGGGAAATCGTTACCAAATCGGACTTTTGCGCGCGGCCCGTGCTTGGTAAACGCCTTCGCGGCTATCTGGAGTCCGGCACAATGCGGTCGTCCTGGGGGAACGCCGGACCGGAAAGACGTCACTGGTGGTGGAATCGGCCCGTCGGGTGCGTGGATTACGACTGCTGTATGCCCAATTCTGGGCGGTCAAGAGCATTGACGACGTCGCCGCTCGGTACGCAACGTGTGAGCTTGGAACGTGCGAACAGCAGTGACACTGGAAACACCGGAGATTCCAGAAACCCAACACCTGGGCGCCAAGGCACATGCTTGCAACACTGGGTTTGGCTGAATGTGTCAAACATGCTGGCGCGCGGATTGGCGGCACATTGTTGGGCCTCTGCGACGTGTCCATCAGAGCTTGCTGGCGCGGTTGGCCGGTATGGCTGGGATTGTGTGTTACTTACTGCGTCACTCACCCGACATCAACTCGCGTGGCGGCTGAACCTCGACATAAAAACTTGACTCAAGATCATCACATTTCCGCTCATAAGGTCTTTACTCCGGCCTGCCGATCGTGTTTTCGAAGAACTTCAATGCCGGTTCGAACGCGTATT
>CAZSOG010000057.1:0-11405 GCA_964607555.1 uncultured Pirellulaceae bacterium
CGCAGAAGGAATCCCTCACGCGTCCCTCTCCCACGCCCCCCCCTCGCCACCGAGCCAAGCTCGGTGGGGGCGGGAGGGCAGCCGAGTTGCGGGCGGCGGGTCGTGCAGAATCATACGTTCCAGCGTGCCGGGACCCGTCGGTTGGTTGGAGGCAACGCCTCGTTAGGCAAGAAGCCGGTCGACATCTTTCAAGAACTCCCCGTTGCTTGCCCAATAGGTCTTTCTCGTAGCCGCTATAATACGCCATGTTGTGCGAGTCAACTGGCGCTGAGGGACTCGCTAATTGAGTCCTACAATCCGAAACCACTATTGGGAAAGACTCCATGTCACACGCCAAAACGGTACCAACGAGACTGATGTTGTTTCTGACCGTGGTTGTGTCGACCACCAAGTTCGGTGTGGTCAACGCCGCGGACATGACAAACGGCGCGATTGGGAGCGCGCCGGTTGCCATTCATTTACAGAATACAAGCAGGACCGGATATACCGCGCGGGAATTGAAACCGCCGTTTCACTTGGCGTGGACGTATCGTGCCCGGCATAAGCCGCGTCCCGCCTGGCGTGAACCGGTATGGGAGACGCAACGGATCGATTTCGATTACGCATATGCCATCGCGGCCGGCAACGGCCTTGTGTACGTCGCCTCCTCCAGCGAACATGCCATTGAGGCACTCGACTTGGAATCCGGCCGGCCACGTTGGCGGTTCTTTACTGAAGGCCCGATGCGATTGGCGCCGGCCGTCGCGGCCGGCAAGATCTATGCTGCTTCCGACGACGGCGTGGTCTACTGCCTCGACGGGACGACCGGACAGCTCGTCTGGAAACACCGGCCGGCGATTGCTTTCGGACCGGCGCGTCGTCCGCGCCGCGGGTCACCCGTCCGGTCGCCCACGATATTCCCATCTCGAACGATGTGGCCGGTAGAACAAACGTTTTGTTGGCGGCCGGTGGCGTACGCGACGGCTACGGCCTGATTCTGGGCGAGATGGACGCGGCGCGTCTGGCCGCAATGGCGCGCCAGTCGAACCTGACTTGGTACTGGGCGGCCGGTGGCCGCGACGTGTCGGGTATGCGTCAGTCGCTCGACGACGCGGGACTGTACGGCACGCGCGTGGCCATCCATAACACAAATCTGCAACCGTTGCCGTATGCGGATTACACGGTCAATCTGCTCGTGTTCGAGGTCGGCGCGGCGGCGGATTTGCAGCGCGTCGCGGCGGCGGAAGTCCGGCGCGTATTGCGGCCCAACGGCGGCGTTGCGGTCGTCGCGTGCGCCCCGGCTTTGCGGCCGGCGGTCCAGACTTGGCTCGATACGGGCCGCGTTCCGCGTGCGGAATGGCAAGACATCGCGGTCGGTGTTCGGATCCAACGAGGTGCATTACCAGGAGCCGGAGCATGGACACACCAGTACGCGGACGCCGGAAAATCGGGCGCGTCGGCCGACCAGCAGGTCCGCCTGCCGCTGAAAATGCTTTGGTTCGGCAGCCTGGGACCGGGAGATATTGTCAGTCGCCATTACCGCGCACCGGTCCCCTTGGCGATTGATGGTCGTTTGTTCGTGGCCGGCATGGACCACGTGCACGCGTTGGATGCGTACAACGGCCGGGTTTTGTGGGAGCGTAACCTGCCCGATGTCGGACGCTGGCCGGCGGCCTATCGGGGCGGGGTCATGGCCGTGGACGGTAACGCATTGTACGTTCTCTACGACGGCAAGTGTCTGCGACTGGATCGCGATACGGGCAAGACGCTGTTCACGTACCGGCCGGCCGCCGCGCTGGTCGCCGCGGCAAATGCCTTGGAGAAAAAGGAAAACACGTCAGACGATCTGATCTGGGAATACCTGGCCGTGACCGAGGATGCCGTGGTCGGTACGCTTGGCGCGCCGAATATTCGACGCTCGTGGTGGTCGATGGCCCATCCGTCGAATCATGTGCTGTTCGTGTTGGACAAAGCGACCGGCAAGCTGCGGTGGAGCTACCAGCCGCGAAACGCGGTCGACTCGAATGCAATCGCGATCGCGGGTAATCGTCTGTTTCTGATCGACGGTTTGGCGCCGGCCGATGTGTTTGCCCGACTCCGGCGTGGTGTGAACAAGAAGCCGGCGCGCAACGCCAAGCCGAAACTGCAGTTCCGTGTGCCGGGATCGCCGGGACCGCGCAGCTTGGTGGCATTGGATCTGCGTTCCGGAAAACAGCTTTGGACGACGCGCGAAATCGGCGCCCGCCAAGACTGGCTCTATACGGCCGGCGGCGTCGCTCTGTCAACGGTTCCTGTTTGGCACGGGCTCAGCGCGCGGCAGGAGGGTCCGGCGGTCTCCGCTTTCTCGGCCGATGACGGCCGACTGCTGTGGACACATGACGCGCCAGCTCCCTATCCGGTTATCATCGATGATGTCGTGTATCTCCCGGCCGCGTACGATCTGCACACCGGCACGCCGATCCAACGCCCTGACCCGCTGACGGGCGAGCTCGCCAGTTTCTCCGCGCTGCTTACCGGCAGTTGCGCGCGGCTGGCCGGCTGTCCCGGTCTGCTGACGAAGCGTTCCGGCGCGCTGGGCTTTTTTGATCTACGGCAACTCAGCGGCGTTTACCATTATCCCAACGTGCGGGCGAGCTGTTGGATCAACATGATCCCCGCATGCGGTCTGGTGTTGGTGCCGGAAGGGTCCAGTTCGTGCCCGTGTGCCTACAACTACAAGACGTCGTTGGCGCTGATGCCGGCCCACCGGTACAACAACTGGGGGCTCTACACGTCGGCGCGCAATTTTGGCAAACAGCCGATTGAGCACCTGCGTTTGAACTTCGGCGCGCCGGGCGATCGGACCGATGCCGACAACGCCGTCTGGTTCGCTTTTCCACGCCCGTCGACCAACGGCCCGCGCGGCGCCGGTGGCATGGGCCGAGTGCCTTTTGTCCGCTTGCCGATCGATGCCCCGGGCCTCGGCAAAACCGTGACATCCCAATGGCGTAATCCGGACTGGACACCCGTACCGGGCACGGACCGACCGTGGCTGCTGACCAGCGCCCTGGTTGGACCGTTGAAACTGAACATCCGCCTGGCGCCGAGCGGTGTGCAGGCGCGGCCCTACCGCGTCACGCTCTATTTTCGGAACGTCGCGGGCCAGACCGACTCGCCTCGATTCGATGTCACGCTGGACGGTCGAGCCAGTAAATCGCGCGCGTCATCTGGCGAAGTGAAACGCGCGCAACCCAGAATTCAGGCAACCGTGTCCGTTGAACTTCCCGCCGGGACGCCCGCGGCGCTCAATCGGCCGGTGATCAAGGAAATCACAGTCCGGGCTGCCGACCAGTTAAGCGTCCAACTGATACCGACCAACGATGTTCCGCCCGTAATCAGTGGCATGCGGATCGAGCAACTCGACGCGTCAGATGGCAAGTGAATGATCAGAAGGATGGCCAGACACTCTGTTTTCTTGTAACAACCCGAACAAGACTGGCACAACAAATGCTTATTCACCCTCGCGCGCGGCCTGCGTGTAGTTCCAGAGTTCCTCGAATTTCTCCCGAACATAAGGATGCAGCCGTGACGAATACTCTTTCCCCAAATTGTTGGCTTCGATCAGCCGCATGACGTCGTCCAGGTCGCGCGGCCGATGTGGTGCCGTCATGCCGCTGGCGATCTTCAACTCGATCAGGTCACGAAGCTTCATGACCCGGACGCCATCTTGGTCAGTTTCCGCGGCGGTTTCGGGCGATGGAAAGCCGAAAGGAGCCGTCTTGCCGTCTCCCGGAATTTCGCCGGTGAGCAACACGTCCACGTTGACGTTGGAGTGAACATCCTTCATTCCTTTCGCCCCCTGAAATCGTTCCACCCAACCGACCCCCAGCCAGCGTTGCTTGAACTGCCGAAGGCCCTCGTCGGTCAGCAGAACATCAACGTCTTCCGTCATTCGTTGCGGGCCATATCTGCCAACGGCAAGACCTCCACAAAGAGCGTAGGGAATACCCATCTCGCCCAGAGTACGGCAAATTCGTTCCGCCGCCTCCTGCACGTCAGACTGGCCCATGAAGAACTCCCGGCCACGGTGTAGAACTTCGCGCATTGGTATCGCCACTGGTAACCTCCAAGCCTAGTATATGTCGCATGCCAAGACCACGGAAGAGATGACCGCGAAAAGCCAGCGCGAAAAGCCAGACACCCTAGAAAATGCTCGTGCAACGGGAAGCCCGCACGTGGGCATGCGAACGAGCAAGACACTGGAACTGAGTGTCATACGCGTGATCGATTTCCAGGGTGTCTGGCAATTGTGTGCCGGTCTTCATTTCGATCACTCCTTTTCGGTTGAGGCCTGATTCGCGACCGCTTGCGCGGCCTGTCTGGCTGCTTCGGGATCGCCGAGATACGCTTTTTCGATCGGCTGCAAGTGGGCATCGAGGCGATACACGAGCGGGATCCCCGTGGGGATATTCAAGTCCACGACCTCTTTTTCCGAGAGGTTGTCCAAGAACTTGACAAGGGCACGAAGACTGTTGCCATGGGCAACGATCAAGACGCGTTTGCCGCACTCAACTTGCGGTGCGATCGTTTCACGCCAGTAGGGCAGAAAACGTTCCAGCACGTCTTTCAGACTCTCGGCCCGCGGGATCTCCGCTGGCGACAAACTGGCATAACGGCGATCGCGTGCGGGGTACCGTGGGTCATCTTCGGCCAACGCGGGCGGCCGAACGGCATAAGAACGCCGCCACACGTGGACTTGTTCCGCACCGTGTTGTCGCGCCGTTTCCGCCTTATCCAGCCCCTGCAGCGCGCCGTAGTGCCGTTCGTTCAAACGCCAGTGCCTAACGATCGGCAACCACATTTGATCGGTTTCGTCCAACGCGATCCACAGTGTCCGAATCGCACGTTTCAGAATCGAGGTGTACGCAAGGTCAAACTCGTAGCCGCCCTCCCGCAGCAGCTGACCGGCATCCCGCGCCTCCTGAATTCCCTGCGCGCTTAAGTCCACGTCCGTCCAGCCCGTGAATCGGTTTTCCAGGTTCCATTGGCTCTGACCGTGTCGTAGCAGCACGAGCTGGTGCATTGTGTTGGTCCAATTCTAGAAGTGACGTTCCGATTGTGTACATGTCGCGATTTCACCGCCTTGTATCCCTTTGTTTGGCTCGGCTCATCAGCCATTGGCCGACGCTATCACTGGTGATGACACCGACCAACCGACCATCATGCACGACCGGGAACATCGCGCAGTCACCTTGCTGCATGCGCTCGACTACCTGGTCCAGTAGTTCGGTGTCGTTGACCGTTTCGCACTGCCGTCGCATGACTTCGTCCACACGTTTATCACGGCCGTGAAAGGCAACCGCCTTCAAAAGATCGTTACGCGGCAGAATGCCCAGCATGCATCAACAATGCGCAGCCAGGACGGTCGCGCGGGCGTCAGGGCAAATAGATGGCGATCAACCGCCCCATGACGCGACTTATTCCTCGTTGATCCATTTTCGAGCTTCGTCGAGCTGAGCGCTGTCGAAGTAACGCATTTTCGCCGTGGTGAAGGGACGGCAAAAGATTGCCATGCCATGTTCCCACTTGCTCTCGCCGACGATTCCCAAACGCTCGATGTGTGCAAAGTGCTTCAGATCGAATTTAATGTCTTCCCACACGGCTCCCGCCGACCAGCCATGAAAATCGTGCATGACAAACAGGATGCGGATCTTGCCATGTTCCTTGATCAGCTCTTCCGTGGCCGGCACGAATTGCGCATAATCCTCCTTGGTCAACTTACCAGTCACGTCGACTTCCATGACTTTTTCGACAATTGTGATTTCGATTTCTTTGTCCATCGTGGAATTCCTATGTGGCTAGTGCTCGAAACGAATGAACGCGCATTCTATAGCCTCCCCGACGCAAGAATCAAGTCAGCAATCAGCATAAACTGCATTTCACTAGTCCCTTGGCTACGCCCATGCCGTCGCACACCGTTTGGACGGGCGTCGGGCTTGCCAAGACGACAGACACGCGTTCCTGCAAGTAGAGTTCGGTTGCCCGGGATGTGGCTGCCCACAAATGAGGGTCTATCTTCCTTCTTATTCGCGAAGATCGGTCATCAGCTCTGTTCGTCCCACGTGGATTTGGGAGTAGAGCACTTGTTTGCCGGTCCATGAGTCACTCTTGGTTGTTGGGTGGATTGCAGTGTCACCAGCTGGCCAATAACCTGACGTTTGTCGCAAGGGAGCGAGAAGATCGTCGCAAAAATGCCTCGGGGGGCGCGGATCCGCTTCGTCGCGTCCACCGTACATGATTGAAACTCAGTCTTGGAACGGGCTCTAAAGCCGCGGCAGGTCGTTCCAGTTTTTCGTTGACTGACGCGCCGCGCGTGGTTCCGGTGTTACCATGGGAGAATGAAATGACCGTTCAAGAAGAGACTCGTGGCACCTGTCAATTCTGTGGTGAGACCAAGCCCTCGAGCCGGTTGCTACCGGCTAGAATGGTTCGCGGGAGCATACTGCACGTGATCAATAAAGAGCGGCCCGGCTGGGATCAACGCGGAAGTATCTGTTTCGACTGTCTGAACCAATTCCGGGCCCAATATGTGCGTCAGATGATGGAAAAAGACCTGGGTGAGCTGGATAACCTGGAACAGGAAGTGATCACGAGCCTGGAACGGAATGAGCTGCTTTCCGAGAACGTCAACGAACAATACGACAAGGCCCTCGGCGTCGGCGAGCGGGTTGCGGACAAGATCGCGCAATTCGGTGGTAGCTGGAATTTCATCATCTGGTTTGGAGTCTTTCTGGTTGTCTGGATCGCGGCAAATACCGCACTCGCGTTGTGGCGGCCATTCGATCCCTACCCGTTTATTCTCTTGAACCTGGCACTTTCCATGATGGCCGCGATCCAAGCGCCCGTCATCATGATGAGTCAGAATCGACAGGAAGACCGGGACCGGATCCGTGCGGAAAACGACTATCAGGTGAACCTGAAGGCGGAGATGGAAGTCCGCCTGATGAATGAGAAAATCGATCAACTACTGCACCAGGAGATGCGCCGATTGATGGAGATCCAGCAGATCCAAATGGATATGCTCAATGAACTGCAAAGCAAGATCCGTTAGCCGAAGCGGTGGAGAACATCGCGATTGCCGGTCGTGGCGTGATTGACGGCCAGGGCAAGCACTTTCCGGCCCGGCCCGGCGACGGTAAGGGGCGTCCCTACATCTCGCGGTTCAGCCAATGCCGCAACGTTCGCGTCGAGAACGTGACGTTCCGAGACTCCGCGCGCTGGCTGTCGCATTACCTCGCGTGCGAGAATGTGACGATAAGCGGGATCTCGATTCACAGCAGGATCCGCGAAAACCGTGACGGCATGGACATCGATAGTTGTCAAGACGTGCGGATCTCCGATTGCCGCGTCGACGCGGGCGACGACGCAATCGTTCTCAAGGCAACGACCGACCAGCCTTGCCGGCGTGTCGTGATCACCAATTGCATTCTCAGTAGCCAGGCCAGTGCGTTGAAGCTCGGGACGGAATCAAACGGCGGGTTCGAGGACATCGCGATCAGCAATTGCGTGATCCACGACACGGGTTACAGCGGCATCGCGATCGAGATGGTCGACGGCGGCGCGCTCGATCGCGTCACCGTGTCGAACATCACGATGAAGAATGTGAAAGTGCCGATATTCATTCGGCTGGGCAACCGAGCTCGTCCGATCCCCGGCCTTCCACCACCCGGCATGGGATCGCTGCGCAACGTGGTCATCAGCAACGTGCAGGCGACCGGCGCGGATAGCGTTGGCTGTTCGCTCACGGGAGTCCCCGATCACGCGATCGACTGCATCACGCTCGATAACATCCGGATCGAGTTTGCGGGCGGCGGGACGGTCCAGGATGCGCGGCGCAAGGTCCCGGAGAAGATCGGCGGCTACCCCTCCAGCAAGATGTTCGGCACGCTGCCGGCCTACGGCTTGTTCTGCCGGCACGCGAACAACTTGCGTTTGCACAATATCGATTTTTCTTTCCAAGAAGAGGACCGGCGTCCCGCCGTTGTCTGCGATGACGTGCGCGATCTGCACATTTTCGGCCTGCGGGCCAACATCTCGACAGCCGCCGAGGGAGTCCTTGTGCTTCGTCGAGTGAAGGGTGCACTCGTTCATGGATGCCGTCCCGATGGGCAAGACGGCCGCTTCTTGCGGCTGGAGCGTGCCACATGCCACGACATCGAGTGGTTGAAAAGTGACGCAGGCACAATGGATCGCAGCCCGTCAGGCCGTCAGGACAAACGGTAAACTCAAAAAGGAGGCTAGCCCGAATTATTCATGAAGTTCTTCGCGAGGGGCCGCAAGCTGCTGCAGAGCCAGTTTGGCGTGGGTGCCACTGATTTACTACTGGTCGCGCGGCGCCTGATTGTTCCCACAAATCGACACGCGGGACCGTCACATGGATGCCGTCGGGGGCGGTGTCGAACGCCAACGGCACGGGAGGCTGCGCGACCGAAAGAAGGCGTACTCCCGCTTGCGTTGCGGGTGTAGCCCGCGTTATGAGTAAGAAGAGTAAGAGTAAGATTAAGAGTAAGAGTAAGATTGAGATTAAGATTAAGACTGGGATTGGGAGGTCTGGCACCATCCCGCCGGCGTTCGTGGTATCATGGGTAAACGTCCGTTCCTTCGGTCGTGCCGTCTCGTATGCTCCTGGAATTAGCACCAGACAAGAGGAGATGAATCCATGAACCAGAAAAGCCGATTGCCCGCGCTTGCATTCGTGACACTTGCCGTGCTTGCCGTTATCGCGACGGCCGCGAAACTCCGCGCCGCCGAAAACCAGCCACCGAAGGATTTTAAGGCCTTGTTCGACGGCAAGACTCTTGCCGGCTGGTGGGGAGCCAAAACAGAAGACCCGCGAGGCTATTTGCATCTGGCACCCGAACAACTGGCCAAGAAGAAGAATGATAGCCTCGCAGACGTTCATGAGCACTGGCGAGTTGAGAACGGCGAACTGATCAATGACGGACATGGATTATTCCTGACGACGGATAAGTTCTACGGCGATTTCGAGTTACTGGTCGAATACAAGACCGTTCCCAAGGCCGATAGCGGAATCTATCTGCGTGGCATCCCCCAGGTACAGATTTGGGACCCCACGAACAAAAAGAACGCCGCGATTGGAGGGAACAAGGGCAGTGGCGGACTGTGGAACAACCCCCCGGGATCCCCCGGCAAGGACCCTCGCGTACTGGCCGACAAACCGTTTGGTCAGTGGAATGCGTTTCGCATCCTGATGGTGGGTGAACGTGTAAGCGTATGGCTAAATGGACAACTGGTTGTCGATCACGCGCGCATGCACAACTACTTCGACCGGCAAAAGCCCGCCTCCGAACAACGGCCGTTGCCCAAGGTCGGTCCCATCCAATTGCAAACGCATGGCGCCGAGATTCGTTGGCGAAACATCTTCATCCGTGAGATTCAAAGCGAAGAAGCCAACGCCATCCTTGCTTCCGAAAATGGACCTGGATACCAGAGTGTTTTTAATGGAAAGGACCTGACCGGATGGGCCGGGGCGGTCGACAACTACACCGTCGAGGATGGTGCCATTCAGTGCAAACCGGGCATGGGAGGAACACTATTCACCAAAGCACAGTATGCTGACTTCGTGGTAACATTGGAGTTTCAACTGCCACCAGGTGGCAACAATGGTCTAGCAATCCGCTACAATGGCACGGGGCACGGGACGTGGGACAGCTTCTGCGAGTTGCAGGTGCTCGACGATGGCGCCCCAAGATACAACGACCCGAATCATCCCAAGTTCTACGATCTCAAGCCGCAGCAGGCGCACGGTTCGGTCTACGCGCGGGTCCCCGCCCATCGGGGCTATCTCCGTCCGACCGGCCAATGGAATTTCCAGAGATCCACCATCATCGGCTCGACCGTGAACGTGGTGCTGAACGGCTTCACGATCCTCAATGTGGACGTCGCCAAGACGGATCCCAAAACGTACATGTACCCGTTGGACCACTTCCCTGGGCGCAACAACATGAAAGGCCACTTTGGTTTCAACGGCCATAATGACCCGGTGCGGTTCCGCAATATCATGATCAAAACGTTGGACAATTGATTCCGTGCCTGAGGAACCGATGGGCGGAGAGACACACGGTTTCCCCCTGGCTTCGTGGCAGGGCACTCCTTTCACCGTGGACCAGCAGATCGGTCGTGAATAATCCCAGGTTAATGAGCAGCCATGAAACGACAAGAACTCACTCGCTTGACGCCTCGCCATTGGGATGACCAGCAAGGTCTTGCCGTACGACGAGTCAATGCGCGTACCAATGGCGATTGCCGGGCCGCGTCGGAATCGAGCTCGTCGATCGGGCCATCCGCCGTCAACCACAGGGAACCGCAGTTTCCAAGCATGACATTCGGAGGATCGAAGTGCAGTTCGTGTACGTCGTGAAGGACAAGCGTGCCGACGCGACGCCGTTCACGTTCATCATGGCGAGTGGCGTCGGGATCGCCGACGCATAGAGTGAGTCGAATCGTGGTGCACGCCTTCCCCTCCTGGGCATCGACCACGCGGGCGTCGTGAAACGTGCCGTGTTTTTCGGCTTCGTCGAGCAAGTCGTCGAGAACGTTCATCATATGCGGATGCTCATGTTGCACAATGGTGCGCAAGATATCACGGTTCATTGTGTCAAAAAAAAGGAACGCGGGCAACACTGTGGGGCACGATAATCGCAACGCCTACTATATCGTGTCGCGACGAGATGAAAGCGGACATAGGAGATGCTCGTTCCACGGGAAGCCCGCACAAGGGCATGTATCTGTCTATCTTGAACAGGAGATAACGAAGGAAACGGAGAACTCGCCTCTCCGTTGGCTCGGTTCCCTCCTGTTCACATTGTCCTGCATATGCCATCGGCATAATGGACAGATACAAGGGCATGCCAACGAGCAAGGCACTGGAATTGATTGTCGCCCGCGCGATCGATTTCTAGGGTGTCTGGCAATTGGTGGCCGTGTTCGGGGTGCCGTGTACGATGGACATCCTTGTCCGTCGGCACCCCGTCCACAACCTATGCGTGGTTCTCGATGCAAGAACTTGACTCAAGTGCAACGAATTTCGGCCCATAAGGTCTCTAACGCGGGCGTAGCACGCGTTAGATTCTTAGGTTGCACCATGCGCGCACCGTGCGTGCATGTTTCATAGCGAACAACGGGAGCGCGGCGCATGCGAGGGCGCACTCCGTTGTGGGTTGCTGGCCTCGCGCGTTAGATTCTTAGGTGGTAATATGCGCGCACCGTGCGCGCATGTTTTTCTCGAGACCTTACGCCGCGAACCCTACAGTCTCCAGTCTCCAGCCTCCAGCCTCCAGCCTCCAGCCTCCAGCCTTGCGGCCGAAGGCCGGCGTTAGGAGTTCGTGCGCGGCGGGAGCGGCAGCGTGCGAAACAGACGCTCCACG
>CAZSOG010000058.1:0-11398 GCA_964607555.1 uncultured Pirellulaceae bacterium
TGGCATGTTGTTTTGGCCGCGGGTGATGATATGGAATATGCGGCCGTCCGGGAAATTGCGCGCCGTGTCCGTGTGCAGCGAAGGCGGCGCCGGGAACAGATTCGGACCGACAATCGGGCCGTCACCCTGCCCCTCGACACCGTGACAGGTCCGGCAATAGTCATGAAAAAATTTCTGGCCCCGGCGCAAAACATCCATGGTCGGCTTGAGCGGGTTTTTCAAGACTGCCGCGGCCCGCTGCGCCGTCTTCTCGTCCTTGCCCGAGAATGGGTATGGCTGATAGTCCATCGGCAGCGTGCCCGCGACCGGCATGCGATCGACCCAACGTGCCTGACCAAACTTCACGCCGTAAAGGCCCTGCGCCTTGCCCTTCGGCTGGACCGCCATGTCATTGAACATGTCCAGGTAGGGAATCGCGACCAGCGCGAGCGGCACGGCCACCGCGGCCACCAGCAACCCGATCAACGCGCCTTTATAGGCGGCCGGCGAGAATCGAGGCTCCAACGAAGCCAGGCGTTCTTGGATCTTGCGCGTGATCATAGAATCCCACCATCGTCTTGATATTCATAGAGTGGTCGAATGTCCTGACAGCCCGCGCCCGCCAAGAGTCGCGCGGCGCTCTCGGCGGAATACACGGTATCAGAACGGCTGAGCACGACCGCGAAGCGATGGCTCGTTACCTCGGCCATGAGTCCCGAGTCGTGCAGGGGGGAATGCCATCGTCCAAGCCGCCCCAGCACCACGATCGACGCCATGGTTGCCAGGGCCGCGAACAAAACGAACAATTCAAAAGTGATCGGCACGAAGGCCGGCCAACTGAACAGCGGCTTGCCGCCTATTCGAATTGGAAAGTCCACCGCGTCCATCCACCATTGCATCCACAGGGCGGCGCCGACACCGATGAATCCGGCCGTCAAACAAATGTACGGCACCGGCGATTCACGCAGCCCCATCGCCTGATCCAGGCCATGAACTGGATACGGAGTATGGCAATCCCACTTGCGATAACCCGCGTCGCGCACCCGCTCGGCCGCACGGATCAGCGTATCCGGGTCCTCGAACAAACCGACCATGCCGACCTGCTGTTTTCCATCACCGACGTCACTCATGATGACCTCCCGAGGGTTGACTGCCAGGTAAGAGTGCCTTGGTCTCGGCAACCGATATTGTCGGCAACAGCCGGCAAAAGAGAAGTACGAGCGTCAGGAATAATCCCAAACTCCCAACGAACAGCCCAACATCAATCCATGTCGGCCGGAAATAATCCCAGCTAGAAGGCAGATAATCACGGTGCAGGCTGGATACAACGATCACGAACCGCTCAAACCACATCCCAACGTTGACCAGGATGACCACCGGGTACATCAGCAGTGGCGATCGGCGGATCTTCTTGAACCACAGCAACTGGGGCACCATGACATTGCAGCTGACCATCGTCCAATAGGCCCACGCATACGGGCCCATCATGCGATTAAGGAACACGAATCGTTCGTAAATCTGGCCGCTATACCACGAAATAAACAACTCGACCGCGTACGAGTAACCGACCATGAGTGACGTGACAATGATGATCCGGTTCATCAAATCCAGATGCTCGCGCGTGATGATATGCTCCAAGTGGAACATCTTGCGCAAGATGATGATCAATGTCGCCACCATCGCGAACCCGCTAAAGATCGCCCCCGCGACAAAATACGGCGGAAAAATCGTGGAATGCCAGCCGGGTACCACCGAAACCGCGAAATCGAACGACACTACGCTGTGCACGCTGAGGACGAGCGGTGTTGAGAGCCCGGCGAAAAGCAGGTACGCCTTCTCATAATGCTGCCAGGATCGATTGCTGCCGTTCCACCCCAGACTCAACACGCCATACACGAGCTTGCGATATCCGTTTTTCGCGCGGTCCCGAGCCGTTGCCAGGTCCGGAATCAGACCCGTATACCAGAACATCAGCGATACCAAGCCATAGGTCGAAACCGCGAACACGTCCCACATCAGCGGCGACCGGAAATTCACCCAAATCCCGTTGGCGTTCGGCAGCGGCAGCAACCAGTACCAGGCAAGCCATGGGCGTCCCGTATGGATCAACGGAAACTGCAGGGCACAGATCACCGCGAAAATCGTCATCGCCTCGGCGAACCGCGCGATTCCCGTCCGCCAACGCTGCCGCAGCAAAAACAGAATGGCACTGATCAACGTCCCCGCATGACCAATTCCAATCCAGAATACAAAGTTCGTGATCGCCCAGCCCCAGCCAACCGGATTATTGTTTCCCCACGATCCGATCCCCGTCAGCACGGTGTAAACAAAACAGTACAAGAACAGAGTTGCAAACGCACCCGTGATCGAGAACGCGATCCACCAGCGATACGTTGGGAACGACTCAAGCGGCCGGTTGATGTCATGATCCAGTTGCCGCGCGCGAATATCCCCGATCATGAGCGGCGCCGGTTCGAATGCGGACGTAGTCGTGCTCATCCGTGTCCTCCCTCGGGCTTGGCGGCAAGATCGGGATGCGGGTTTTTCACCCGCGCCAAGTACGCGACATTGGGCCTCACGTTGAGCTCCTCCAAGACAAAATAAGCCAGCGAGGAAGCATGCATCGTGGCGATCCGACTATCAGGATCGTTCACGTCGCCGAACACGATCGCCTGCGCGGGACATGACTGCTGACACGCCGGTTGGATCAAGCCGTCTGGCAGCGGCGTGCCGGCGTTCACGCTTTGAAACTTGCCGGCATTGATCCGTTGGACACAGAAAGTGCACTTCTCCATGATACCCCGTGAACGGACCGTTACTTGCGGATTGAAAACCAGCTCCTGCACACTGTCTTTCAGCACGCGTCCCTGATAGTTGAAGAAGTTGAATCGCCGTACTTTGTAGGGACAGTTGTTCGCGCAATAACGCGTCCCGACGCACCGATTGTATGCCTGGTCGTTCAGGCCTTCGGGCGAATGCGAGGTCGCGTTGACTGGACAGACGCTCTCGCACGGAGCATTGTCGCATTGCTGACATAACATGGGCTGCTGATAGATGTCCGGATTATCCGGCGATCCCACTTCATAGCGATCGATCCGCATCCAATGCATTTCACGGCCGTGCCCACACTCCTCCTTGCCGACGACTGGGATATTGTTCTCCGCCTGGCACGCGATGACGCAGGCACTGCAACCGGTGCACGCGGATTGGTCAATCGCCATCGCCCACTTGTGACCCTTCGAGTAATCGTAGGGGGCATCAATCTGTTCGAGTGGCGGAACATGCTTGCGTGTCTTGACGAAGTCGGGGTCTTTTTCGTACTCGCCTGCCGTCCCTTGCAGGACGATCGGACGCCCCATCATCGAAAACGTCTTCTGCGTGCGGACCAGGCGTGCCGCGCGATCGGCGGGGCCTTTCGACGCCAACGCAACGGCGACGCCGAAGCGCAGTCGATCCGTGCCGACCGGCTCCGCCGCGCCCAACAACGGTGCCGCATTGACTCCCGGCGCCCCCGTGACATCGGCAAGCGCTCGGCCATGTCCGAGCGTTACCGCGACCACGCCGTCCGCCTGTCCCGATTGGACTAGAACGGGAAACACGACTTGCGTGGGAGTACCGCCGGGCCCACGCGCCGTAATGCTGACCTTGTCATTCTCCGCCACGCCAAGTTGCTTTGCCGTGTTCGGACTCAGCGTCGCGGCATTTTCCCACACGAGCTTGCTGACCGGGTCCGGCAATTCCCGCAGCCACGCATTGGTCGCGAACCGGCCGTCAAACACGGAATGATGCGGAAGAATTACCAGCTCGAACCCGTCCGACGCACGCGGTTCGGCCATGGCCGCCGCCTCCAGCAGCGCCGCCTGCTCCAGTAACACCGCGGCGGCCGTTTGATTAATCTTGGGTACTGCCGGTCGAGTCTCTGCCGCATGGCTTACCATGCCGCGTCGGAGCGCATCCTCCCAGGTCCTTTGCGGAGTCGCTCCGGTGCCCCCCAGCACTTCCTTGCCCCACCTTCGCTTGATGTAGCCATGCCAATCAGCACATGCTGCCAAATCAGTGTCGTCGGCCGCCAATGCCTTGGCCCAGACGAGCAGTGATTCCATGTCCTGACGCGCGTCAAACAAGGGTGCAATGACCGGCTGGCAAAGCGTCGTGACGCCCGGCGCCGGCGCCGCGTCGTTCCAAGACTCCAGATTATGCGTCGTCGGCAACGCGTAAGTACACGCCGCGAGCGTTTCGTCGTCGTACATTCCCATGCCGATCGTGCACCCGGCACGCTCAATCAGGGTCTGGAAATCTTCGTGTGGCCAGTCATGGCCTGGATTGGCACCCAGGAAAATGAGCACATCCACAGGAGCACCGGCAAGGAGAGTATCCCTGATTTTTGCCGTCGGTGTTACCTCGAGACAACTCGGATCCGGGTTCCACTGGAGCGTTTTACCAAATGCGTCCAAAGCAGAATTCAGCACGGCAACAACCGCGTGAATCGGAGCCGGCAAGTGCGTGCCCGCCAGTACCACCACCTCGCCACGGTGCGTTTTCAGGTCCTTGACCAGCGCCACCAAGACCCGTTCGTCGACACCCGCCGCGCGCGCCGCGGTCGCCAGATTATTGTTGCTCCCCGCAACGGCGGCATCCAGCGCCGCGAGCAATGGTCCCATAACCGAAGGCTTTACCGGACACCGGTGATCCGCGTTCGAGCCTGTTACCGTCATCGTCGATTCGAATACGTACAATCGTGATAGGTCCGCCACCTCCTGGTTGCCCGTCAATCGGCGTCGCGCGGCAAACGCACACGTCTGACCGAGCACGTCGCCGTCGGTGCCAAGGAAATCCGCATCCAAACTGACAATAATCTTCGCCTTGTCAAGCTGCGGAACAAGCTGACCATCCGCGCCGAAAACGGCCTGCCAAGCCGTACGGCGAGACTGATCGTGGACGGTTTCAGAAGCGAAATGACGGGCGTCGGGGCAGGCTGCCAGGAACCGTTTGACCAAGGATCGCTCGGACGGGCCGAGTGAGGCACGTGATACGAGCACAACACGTTTCGCGCCGCGGATTGCCGCGACGACCTGCCGATCGACCGCGTTCCACTTCGCCGGCTTACCGTGTGCGCGTGGGCCCTGTAACCGATCGGGATCATACAATGACAAGATCGACGCCTGCATCTGGGCGCTGGATGTTCCTTGATTCAAGGGATGGCCGCCAAGACCCTCGATCTTGATCGGGCGCCCGTCGACGGTCTTTACCATCATGCCATAAGGGATCTGACCGTCCGTCCAGGTTGATGCGTAATAGACGGGAATGCCCGGCTCCTGAAACTCGGGCGGGTCAACCATGCTGACGATCTTGCGATGCGGCTTGCGCCGGCAACCGATCGCACCACTGGCCAACAACGACGATGCCGCCATCAGCTTCATCGCCGCACGCCGCCCCATCTCGCCAGGCGCCTGCGTGACATCATCGCGAGTCGGTACACTCGGCCGTGCTCGACGGTGATCCGACTCGTTGACTTTCCCGTTGCGTTCGACCGGTGGCTCCACGCCCATCATTCGCCGGCGTGACTTCTGCTCGTCATTCATTCGTTGTAATTCCGCTTTGCTTTCTAACGATGGCACGTCGAGCAGTTTATAGGCGCTCGCGTCAGCTTCTCTTTCGGACTCCCTTCCGGCGGAGGTTGCATGTGACAGTCCAAACACCAACCCATTTTGAGCGAGTTCACACGGCGCACGCGGTCCATCTTGGTAACGTCGCCGTGGCAGTCCGTGCATTCCAGGCCAGATGCGGGGGCCATGTGCCTCGAATGATCGAAATACACAAAGTCCGCCAGATCATGAACTTTTTCCCACTCAATGGGCGTTTTTTTATTCCAATGCTTCAAAAGTATGGCGATGCCCGGCTTCAATTCACCCAACGAATCCTTGGTCTGGATCTTGTCATGGCATTTCATGCACGTGGCTAACGATGGCATGCCCGCATGGGGCCCCGTCTCCACCGTCGAATGGCAGTAAACACACTCGATCTTGTGCTTGCCGGCCATGATCGCGTGCGAAAACTCGATCGGCTGCGCCGGCTGGTACCCCCGCTCCAGGTTCGCCGGCCATAGCGCGTACGTGCCAAAGGCACCACCAAACAGCAGGGAAAACAAAAGAACGCCGCCAGCCAATCGAATACGCCGGTCAAACTTCTTGCTAAACATCAGCTCTCGCACCGTCTGCCGCGGGTGCACGCCCGCGTACAAAAAAATTCAGGAAGATACACGCCCGACGCGCGAACCCCGAAACGCCAAGATCGTGAAACACAATCAATCAATCAATCAATCCAACCTAGCTGATCTGAAATTAGCTACTGGGTGGTGTACTGTCAATAATCCACGCCGTGGATTTTTCGGACCGCGCCCGTTCGGCTCGGAACCGTTCGACCGGGTTTGATCATGAAACATGCATTCTTGGCAGTTAATGAGAGCGTATCTCATTACGACTGGGTACATCACGTAAAGCAGTCATTTAGCGCGTGGCAGTTATCGAGTCGTTCTTCAAGTAAGCGAATTGAAACTGAAGAAAACATGGGTAACTGTTCGCCGGTATTAACTCGATTGAAGAAAGCCTCTCATCTTCTTGCCAAATCTTCTCGGCGAAACCTGGGTCGTACGGCAGAGCGTGAAGAGAGGGCAAGAATAGGAGAGCTTGCGATACTCGCACCAAACGGTCGCTTCTCCGTCATGCGTGTTGATTCGTGTTATGCGGCGTTATCTCGCTCGCAATTCGACGAGCGGAACAAGACGAACCGGGCCGAGCAGTCCGGCGGGGTGCAGTGGCCACTTCGACGCGTCGAACGGTTTGTATTTGATGTTAACATAGTTGATGTCGTAGAATTTGCGCCACGCCACGCCACGCCGATCCAGGTCTGCGATGCGATTCGCCGACAGATTGGTCGCCTCCACCTCCAGGCGGTTCGCGCCGGCGTGAAGCCACTGGCCAATCGCAATCTGAAAGGGCCTTGCGAACAGTGTACCTGCTTCGTGGCCATTGATCCGCACGCGGGCACTTGCGTCAACTTCGCCAAGGTCCAGCAGCCAGTCGTCCGCGTGAGTATCCGGCAGGTCCATCTGGATTGCATAGCGTGCCGTACCCGCAAAACGCCGTGCCGCGGGGTCGTCGCGTGACGTCCAGCTGTCCAACTTGGTTGTCTTGTACGGCGAAGGCAGCGATGGGCCTCCGGAAATGAATTCAACTTTCCACTCGCCGGTAACCTCTTTCGATGGCCCCGTCGCGTCAAGATACCGCCATGCGGGTCCCTTGGCCTGGCGGCCAGCGAACGTCTTGACAACACAGGACTGGCCGGCGTTCAATTGTAATCGAACGCGAGAACTCTTTGCCGATCCGGTCTGGCAACGTGCAACGCCCGCGCGTCCGGACATGGGATCCATTATCACGGCCGATTCGAACGGCACACCTAGCGTTATCCACTGATCGACCCTGGTGGAACCCTGGTTACTCAAGAAGTAGATGTGGCCTTCCGCATGAGCGCGCCGGATCATAACGATGCCGTGGTCAACGATGGATTCGCGGGCGACGCCGGCCAGGGCCAACATTTTCTGAAGATCTGGGCCGACGAGAAAACGGCCGGATCCGACACGCTGCTCCGCCACTTCCCCGGTCAATTCACGTTGGGCACCGAGTTGCTGCAACAACTTGCCAAGTTCCGCGCGCCGAGCACTCAAGTGTCCCCAGCCAGGGACATCGGCGGGCATCCGCCCCACGACAATCACGGTACCACCCGCGCGCGCAAGTTGAATTACATGTGCCATCGTCGTGACGGGAATTCGCGCCACGTCCGGCAACACGACGACCCGGTATGCCGCGCCGATTGTTCTAACCCGCTGGTCCCGGAATGATGCTGTGCGTAGTTGTCGATCGGAGACGTAATCGAAGCCATAGCCGCGTTCCCACAACCGTTTGGCAACCTGCCCACAGCTTGTGCGGTCGAGCCAAGGTTCGTGGACGGTCAGCTGACGCACGAGCCGATTGGCATGGTGCCAAAGATCATGAATCGGCCAATACAGAAGCACATCGTTGTCCGGCCGGCCTGACTGGAGGATCGCCTGGCAGCGCGCCACGTATAAATTCAACGCGGGGAAGTCACGCCAAAAACTGTTGGACGGTCCGAAATTCGTCGCGGCGTAGAACAGCCAGCCGGGCCAGGCCGCGGCACGTGGGCTGTAGGCGATCCCGTGATAGAAGATGTGGTTTATTCCGCTGGCGAAGAGACGATCGATCGGTGCCTTGCAATCGGCCAGTGCAACACAAAAATGCTCGCCCAGCCAGGTACATGTTTCCGACGACGCGCGCGGTTTGCCGGAAACGTGCGCGGCCGACGATGCGAATTTCGACATCAGCGGGTTACCGCCCTCATTGCCAAAAATTTCCGTCTCGGGAATGTCGGCCGCCGCGTACAGATCCAACAGATTGCCCGGCGCGCCGTGCGCCTGGTCACGCGTAATGCAGCCGATCGAATGCGCCCAGCTGTTCCACTGCGTCACGAAATTGAGATGAAGATCGGAGAGGGACTCACAATAATCGGTGCGCACGCGCCGGACCTGGTCCGATGATCCCGTGCCAGCCAATGCAGGAAGTTGCTGCCGCAAGTCGTAGCCACGCGCGTCGCGGAAGCAAGTAAATACATCGTCGGACCACCCCGCCTGGTAATACTCGAACGAATCGTGGTATTGGGCACGCACCAGCCCCACGGGGAGCGCCGCTCGTGCGAACGCCTTCCGAAATGGTTCAAGGTAGCGGCGCAGTGCGTTGTCCGAATAGGGATTGACAACCCAGCCGTCGCCGCCGGGCGCGGCGCGTTTCACGCGTTGGCCCGTCGGTTCCGCCAATAACGCAACCAGACGCCAATCGCCCGGCGGCGGCGTCCATTGCAATTTACCGTCTTCCGTGACTTGCCGAGTGACGTCAATTGTGTGCGCGCTGTCATTCGAGTCGTATGCCACCAGGGCCCGAAGCGTGTGCCGATCGAGCGGCTTTTGCCATTGGCTTGGATCGGCCGGCATCGTCACGAGGCGTACCCGCTGGGCCGCGTCGCTGTCCGTGACCTGGGGACCGCCGAATGGCCAGCCGGTGCCGGTGCTCATGTCCAGCCCCATCCCGAGACGCCGCGCCTCGCGCGCCGCATGCTCCAGCATTGCCATCCATGATGAAGACAAGAAGGGAATGAAATGTGACTCGTATCCGTGCACACCATAAATCGGTATAACGTGCACGCCTCCGATCCCCGCGCTGTGCAGCATCTCCAAGTTGTCGGTCAGATTCACGCGATCCACCGCGCTTCCCATCCACCACCAATACGTCCACGGCCGCGTTTGACGCGTAAGCGCCGGCCAGGCAACGTCCGCGGCATCGGGCGCCGCAGCGCCCGAGTTTGTTGGCGCAGGTTCCGCGGCTCGACCGCATGGTCGGTCCGACGCGAGTAGCATCACGATCGCAAGTGGAATCGTCACGATAAAGAAACGGGTTTTCCCTGGCACAAGTCACCTCCGGTCGCGGTGCACGTGTTGGTCACATGACGATACACGCACGAGTTGCAATGAGCTCTTCATTCGTCATTTGAGTATGGGGTAAACGCATGAGCGCAATCTGCTATTCTTGCCAAGTCTCTCGGGCGGGTCCACGGTCGTTCCCCATCGCACGATGAGACGATGGGAATGATATTTGGCAAGAATACCGATCCATTCTTCGTGTCCTTCGTGGTACGACTGCCACGTCCCGAGTCCCCGGCCTCGCAACGGCTCCTGAAACGCTAAGGGCCTTTAGCATCGTTTTTCGCCAGTTTGTAGGTGGCCGCGAACAGGATGGCCATCAGGGCATAGCCCCAGACGGCGGAGAGATCGTAGTGAAAGCCCGGATTCCGCGCATGAATGAACCCGATCAAACTCAACAGCATGCCGGCCAAGGCAAACAGAGACGCGCGAAGATGACGGCCATCGATCAGCAACGCCGTCATCGCGCCCCAGATCAGTCCGGTCAGGATCGCGCCACGCGACAGGCACTGATGGCCGACAAGATGAATCCCCTGCTCCGACGCCAGTTTCCGCGCCAGTTCGGTTGGCATGTCGCCGCTGCTCAACGCCTTGAGCGCTTTGCCGAGCTGCGAGGCTTCATTGGGCGACTCGGTTAGCTTGGTCAAGTAGCCGGCGAGGTTGACCAACTTGTTCGCGATGATATCGCCGATGTGTGGCACGATGGCAATGGCGACGGCGATCGCATGACGGGGTGGCGTGGCGACGAACGCCTGCGCACAAATCACGATGCCGACAAAGACCAGGATCGGAGCGACTGCCGCCACGGGAATCATGTTACGCAGAAAAGCGACCAGGCCGAACGTGTTGCCCACGAAAAAAACCAGTCCGACCAGAAGTGCATAACCGCATCCGGCGCCCAGTTTCTTGTACGCCGGATGACCGATATAGACGGTCGTGGGGAATGGGCTCCCGCAGACGGCCCCCGCGATGGTTCCAACCCCGTCCATCAACTGGCTGGAACGAACATTGTACCGGTCTCCGGCCGCCTCCGCGCTCTCGACATTGTTCATCGTTTCAATAAAGTTGTAAATTTCGATGGGTAGAACGATCGTAAAGATCTTGAGGTCGCCCGCAATGTGCTGCAGGCCGACCCACAGATCTGAAAAGACCAATACGGGCGGATAGATCCCGGCGCCATCCAGCGTGAGTTTCGATTCGCCGGTTACGAACCCCATGAACGTGCCGACCGCGATGGCCAGCAGGCCGGCCGGAATCCCGCCCGGGAAACGCACTCCCGCCACCAGGCCCAACAAAATGATCGCGAGCGAGGGAAACCCGATCGCTGCGTGCTCGAAGATCTCCGCCAGCGGCACCGTCGCGATCCACACGATGGCGATACCCGCCAACGTACCGAGCATCCCGGCACGCGGCGTGATCCGCTTCAGCCAAGGACCGATCAGGCATCCAAGCATCTCGATGACGCCGCCGACAAACGCCGCGCCGACGCCAACCTGCCACGCACGCACGGCATTCCCCGTGGTCCAATAGACGGGCCCAATGACACCGAACAAATAGACGAATAAGATGGGCGTCGAAATGCCATACGGGAGCGCCGTCACATCGGTGCGGACTTCGCGCCGCGCCAGTCGCCGGGCCTGGATGAAGTAAAATGTCAGGCCAACCATCAAGGCCACGCCGATCCCAGGCAAGATGCGTCCGAAGACGACGTTTCCAGGCATCTCGAATACATATGTGCAGACGGTCGCAATCAGGACCAGGTTGGCCAGATTGTCAGCAAAGAGCGCCCAAAAACCATTGAGATCGCCACGCCGGATCAGGGGATAGTGCTGACTTTGCATAGTGCACCTGCCTGCCGTGTTATAAGTTCAC
>CAZSOG010000059.1:0-7823 GCA_964607555.1 uncultured Pirellulaceae bacterium
GGATCAGTAACTGTCCCTGATCGCGGAACCGGTTGCTGTCGCCCGCCAGGTCGTACTCGATCTTCTGAATCCCGTCGTCCACGACGGCGTTTCCATACAGATTAACCCGATGCCCATGGCCCACGTCGGGCCCTTCATTAGTGCCGTCCGCCATTCCAGCCGTCAGATTCAGCTGCTGTTGGACCGGCGCCGAATTGATCACGTCACGAATCTGCTCGGCAATCACATCCGCCGTGTCCGCGGCTTGGAACGGGATCGCGACATGGCCCACCGCCACTCCATCACCCGTGTCGTACTCAAACACGACCGCATGGACGCCGTCACTCACCTCGAACGTGTCGCCGTCATTAACCGCCGCGCCGGCAGGTGCAATCAACGTCGACTGCTGCGCCAAACGATCATTCGTATCAAATGTCCGCGTGATTTCGAGAGACCCTGGGTCGGCCATCGTGGGGTGTCGCGAGACCCCAAACTGCTCGCCCGTGCGGATCTCCAGCTGGTACGCACCGAACAACGTCCCGTCCCCCGGCGCGAACGGGTCGGGTGCGAATGTCGGGTTCGAGTCGGCACGCAAGATCATCTCGCCGCGCTCGGCGAAGCCGATCTTGATATTGTCAACTACGACTCCGTCGGTCCCGACCCATTCACAGAGCGACGTCCGCCCATCGAATTCGAATTCCAGCTGCAAGTCTTTTTGGCCGACAACACTGGATAGATCAAGTCGTGCTTGACGCCATGCGTCGATATTCAGCAACTCCGTTCCCTTGGTCGCGATCGGGTTGCCGTTGTTCAATCGCTGCCCATTCTGCTGGATGTACACGTTGAACTGATGTTCAGGAGTCGGCGCGATATCAAGTTTGTAGTCAAAATAAAGTGTCGGCTGGTCAGCCGGCGAATAATCCGTCAGATCAAATGCGTCGGAAAGAACGGTGCCATAGCTGAGCGGCCGAATGACGGTGCCACTGTAAACCCAAAAGTCCGGTGGCTCGGGTGGATTCGCGGCGGGATTTGGAGGCCGGTAGTTGCCGTTGCCGTTGACTCCATTGAGCAGGAACTGACCGGGCGCGACGAAGAGCGCATCGTGCGTTCCATTGGCGTTGGTGTTGCCGTTGACGTTCAATATCGTGACACTCGTCCCATCCGCCACGCAGAAAAGCGGGTGATTGGGGTCCTGAGGAGTCGTCTCGATCATGATCGGCTGTGTATTGGTCGCGTTGGTGATGTCCGAGTCGGGATTTCCTATGTTGTCAAAGTCGGTGTAAACCAGCGCGAAATTACGGTTCGGTACCGCAGCTCCACCCGCCGCGTGCCCATCGACCGACACGTGCAACGTGTACAAATCGCCATCTTGTGGCGGTTGGAACAGGAACGGCGGAATCGTGCGCGTCACTTCGATCATGTACCGACCAGGATTGGCAAACGTGTACTGAATCATCGGGTCCGTGTTCACCGGGTTGACGATGAAGTCCGGCTTGGGAAAGCTGCCCGCATCGAACGGCAGCGGGCCGTTATCGGCCGCCGCCAACAATTGTCCACTTTCGCTCCACAGCCGCAGATTGGCATCCATGTCGCCGCGTGTGTCACCCAGCACGCGACCGTGCGGATCGAGGATCTCGTCCCAATCGATATCGATATCGAACACGGCGTCGGTGCCCGCCGCGGGGACCTCGAACGAATAATAATCGCGCGTGGTGTCGCCCGTTCCACCGACGACCGATACATGAGCCATGTCGGTCGAGTTCTCGATGTCTGTGTTATAGCCGACCGTCCACAACTCACGTTCCAGGTCCTGCGCGGTTGGGATCGAGTCGTTCGGTTCCGTTTCATGGACCCAGGGCATGCTGCCGAGGCTATCGTCGTAGGCTTCCGACGCGGGTAGCTTGCCGGTCCCGGGCGGTAATCTGGTCACGTCCCAAAGACCGCGCTGGCCCTGGGCGCGGACCCATGCCCAATCAAACAACCGACCCGGGGCACCGACGAACTTGATCGGATCGTCCGCCACGCTAGTCACCGAGTTGATCGGTTGGATCGAAACTTCCGGGTTGCTCAGCAGTTGGTCAACGGTCCAATCGTCGGACATCACGGCGGCGAAATACGTGCCCTCGGGCAAGGCCACCGGACCGATGAACGGATCGTTTGTGCCGATCGATCCGCGGGACAGATCACCCATGTCACCATTGGAGGTGAGGGGCCGTGGTCGGTCGTCGGCGATATTCGAGTCGGTGCCGATTAGAATCGGGCGCCCGGTGGAATCGAAGATGACCAGATTCGTATCGGGTCGCGTCAGGCCATCGGCATAGTCGACATCGAAAACGGTTGGCACATGGGCCGTTGTTTGGGCACCGGTCGCGTCGTACTTCACCTGAAATTCATAGACATCAATGTCATTGCGATCGCGCAAGAAGCCCGCCACGCTGATTGCCGCGCGATCGGTTTCCAGCAAATTGCCGAGATCCTGCGGTCCGGCGCCGGGCGTGCCACTCCACGCGATGCGGTTGTTGTTCTCTGGTCCACCAACGGCCTCGTCCTCGCCATTCTCGCCAACCAAGGGCGAATGCCCAGGCAAGCCATACGCCTCGATGCCATTCGTGGCGAACCGGATATCCGCGTAGCGCACCGTCACGCCGGGGACTTCGTCCATTTCGCGGATGCGGACCTGCAGCTGGTACGCGCCGGTTGTCAGGCCGCCATCAAGATTCGCATCGCTGAGGTCGTTGCTGGAACTGCGCACGCGCACATGATACGTACTGCGTGTTCCTGCGACGCCAGGCAGCACCACGCGCATGCCGGCGTCACGGATATTCAGCGAATAGAAGTCCTTGGGCTCACCGGACGCGTTATGTGGCTGGACCGTGTCATTGGCTTTTTGCAAGGGGTTCACGGCGTCACCATCGATGGCCGCCGGATCGTGGTACAGCAAGCTGGGATCTTGCGTCTCGGCCAGCGAATCATCGGAGCGCGCAACCACGTTCCCCTGCGCGTCGATCAGCTCGACCACACTGTTCAATGTGCTGGTCGTGCGATCAATATCGAGCCAGACTTCCGTCCCGGCCACGGCCGTGAAGCTGTAGACGTCAATATCCGGTGCCTCGTTCAAAACGCCATGGATATCGAAACCGAGCCGCAGATTATCATCGCTGCTCTGTTCCGAAGCGGCCAGGTCACCCAGGAATTGCGCCTTGCTGGGGACGGCGTTTTCGCCCGGCGCCTTCGCGTCACGGGCCTCCGATTCGAGAATTAACTCGACATTGCGGTCATTCGCCATGGGTTCGAGGCGAATACTGCGCCAGTCACCGGCCGCGGGCAGCGTTGCCTTGCCATCGTTGTTCGTGTCGGTCAACGTATTGCCATCCGGCGTGAGGCCGGCACCGACCGTGTCATCTCTTAGCGAGGTGAGCACGACGGGGAAATCAGGCTGTCCGACGACTTGGAACGTGCCGCCAATGCGGTCGTCGATTCCCAACTCCCGTCCCGTGGCGGTGAACCCGGCACCGACCGCCGGATCGAAGTTGTCCCCCGGCCCATCGAGTTTCACGACCAGACTGTTGCCCGGATTGCTCTCCAGAATCAGACCCACGTTCGAATGATTGTCGGGCACGATAATCTGCTCGCCGCGTAGCACATGCACGATATCCGTGTCGTCCCAGACGCTCATTGTCGTCAGGACTTCGCCCCGTATGTCCATGCCGTTCAGCGGGTTATTCAGTAGCAGATTGCCACGGATCAGCGGACCTTGGTTCTCGGGATAAGCGCCGACCACATCGACCGTCCCCGTGGAACGTCCGGGGTCGTCGATCAAGTCCGGCGTGAACGAGTTGGCGTTGATCGTCAAGGCGTCTGCCGCGTTGTCACGAATCGTGTTGTTCAACAGAGCCGGCTGCGCGCCGCGCACGTAAATCGTCGCCGGCTCGTTGTAGCCACGGCCAAAGCGATCGATCGGCCCCTGCCCGCCGACGCCGGTCGCGTTCTGCTCGATGACGGTGTTGGCGACACGTACCGCCGCCTGGTGTATCTCCAAGACGTTGAACGCCTTGAACGTTCCTTCGATCTTGGTCGTTCCGCCACCGAACGTCAGCAAGGCATGATCGACGCTCACGGCACTCGCCGGCCCCGCGAAAATACCGCCCCAATCCCCGGGAGCCGGAGCCGCCGCACTGCCGTCGCCGTTGGTGTCAAATGTCCCACCCGCACCAAATCGATCGTCCGAACGTGACGTGAAAATCACTTCGCGCCCTTCCAACCCTTCGGCAATCAACTGGCCGCCGATTCCGGTTTCGATGCGTGAACCTTCCAATTTGACGACGACGCCGGGATCGATCGCCAAACGGGCATCGGTCCGTGCCACCACGGTCCCGGTCGCATCGACGATCGGCCCACCCGGCGTGCCTTGGATCGTGAGATTCTCCGCGACAATGTGGACAATGTCCGTGTCGTCAAACCGACCGGCGACCGTAAGTTCTTTCTGCGCGTCGCCTGCCGGCGTCGTGATACGCACGAACAGCCCGTTGGTCGAGTTGTCCACGAGATGATTGGCGTGAATATCCGGGCCAACACGTTGATAGTCCGACGTGAACAAGCCACCCTGCTGGAAGCGGGGCGCGTGGAAGTTGGTCTCTTCAAAACTATCCGGGTCCGCCGAGATCGGTGCGTCCGCGCTCATCATGATCCGATTGAATGAAACGCTTGGACGCGACTCGAGGATCTGAATGGGCGTGACGATTTGCTTGACCGAATCCACGACGACATTGCCACCGCCGTAACGAATGTCCGCATGGTTGACGTAGTTGACGAAGAGGCCCGCGTCCTCGGCGTTGGCACGTCCTTCGGCATCGTCCAAATCACTGCGGTAGACCAGTCCACCCCAGTCACCCGGTTTCGGTGTCGTGGTCGGCGCGAATGTGTCCAGCCCAATGCTCTCGTCCAGGTAGGATGTGAAATAGACGGGTGTCGCCGGCGTGCCAAGAACTTGCAGGGCGCCACTCTGGCGATCCACGCCAAGCGACGAACTGCCAACACCAATGCGTGCCTGACGCAGTTTCATGATCGCGCCGGCGTCAATCATCAAAGTGACTTGCTTGGGTACGTCCAGCGTCGTGCCGTCGGCCAGCACCTGGCCGGGTAGTGTCCCAAGTCCAATTTCATACGCGAAATTATCGCCCAACGTCGTGATGTCGTTGTCGGAGCCGCCATTACCAACGATCCGCACCACGTCCCCCGCGTCCGCCGCTGCCAGCGCCTCGCCAATGTTGTCAAACGTCCCCTTCGCGCCCAGCTGCGGTGTTGTCGCCGCCTTGTCCACGACCACCGTGTGCGTTTCGTCGACCGCGCGGAACCAGAAATCGTGGACGCCGCCCGGCACGCCATCCGCGTCGCCATCAAGCGGCGTGCCCGTCGCGTCCTGTAATACGCTCCCGCCAACCACCTCCGGGCGGAAGTTCACACGCAAGTCGTACGTACCCTGCGTCTTGCCACCAAAACCCGTGTCTTCAAACTCCGGATTGTAGGCGTCGTTGCCGCTCGCCGTTACGCCCAAGTAGTAGACCCCTGGCTCAAGGCGCAGTTCGACAAATGAATCCTGGCTGTAATAGTCATCGTTCCGCGCGATAATCTCACGCGTGCCGTCCGCGTTTTCGCGGTACAACGTCAGATAAGTGTCCAGCAAACTCGCGTCTGGCAACTGCCGCTCGGCAAATGTCTCCGCCGTGAACTCGCCAACCGCCGTCACGTCGAAACGATACATGTCGATGTCGTTGCTGTCCGGCCGGTGCACGAACGAACCATGCAGAATATCCTCGTTGCCCGGGAAAATGGGCTCGGGAGTCGTCGCGCCCGGGAATGTAAAGTCGGAGCCAAACGCCATCAGATTCGAGGCCGGCAAATCGGTCGCGCGGTCCAGGCCCAGCATGAATCCGATCCCGGTCATCGCCGTCTGAAACCAATCGCCGCCATAATTGTCGTTCCACTGCTGTGCGTTGTCCAAAATCAACATGCTGTCTTGATACGCGGGATCGACCTTCGCGATGAAATTCATGTCGACCAGCGGTTTGTGCGACGCGTGATTCACTACGTCGGGCGCATCGGGATCCAGCGCCTGCGGGTCTCCCGTGACAATCGTCAGACCCTGATCCACCGTTTCCTGGAATTGCACACCAAGAAATGTACTCCACATCTCCAGGGCGTCCCGCGTCAATTCCTTCTGCCGTTCGGTGATCAGATTCACCAAGGGCTGACCCGCCGGATCGATGCCGTAATCGCGCTGGAAATTGTAGGAGATCGTCACGATCCCATCCGTGCTGTCGGCGCCAAAATCCGGGTTGATGTGGTTATCGAATCCACCGGCGACCTCGTTCGGAATCTCTCGATGCCCCGGTTCGTCGTTGCCACCGGGAAAGTCTAATACGAATGGCATCGGATCAATCGCCGAACTGACTAACTGGCTGCCAATTCCCATCGACCCAAGATCAAATGACGACGCGAAGGATGAACCAACATCCGCCCCCGGTGCGCGTGGAAGCGGGGCCGTCGGGATCGCTTCATCCGTCCCGATGCGCAAACGCAAGGTCCCTTCGCCCGCCAAATCCTCCAGGTCGGCGCCGAATGTCAAGACGGCCAGGTCCGCGCTCGCGTCGTAAACTACCGCCGTCGGCTGAAAGACCTGATCATCCGCATTGGTCACGGTCTCGTTGGTCGCAATCAGTTGATACAGCGCCGGACTCTCCGCGCTCGCCGGGTCTAAATCATCGTTATTGAAATAGACAACGATCTGGTCACGCGCCTGCGTCAAGCTGCCATCCGCGGCACGCGTGATCGGCTGCGGCACCACCGCCACGACTTGAGCGCCCAGATCCAACCGAAAACTCATCTGAAAATCCTGGCCGTCGTTGAAGCGATCGCCCAACACGTTGCGCAACGGCGCATCCCCCGACCCCACCACGTCGATTCGATATAAGTCGTCCGGCAAGGTCTCCGCAAAACGCAATAACACTTCGTTCGGCGCGTCGGCAAGCCCCTTGAAGCCGGGTTGGATTACGACGTCCGCCGCGTCCCCAAACTGTTGGTCGCCACCCGCACGCATGATTTGAATGGCGCCAAGCGTCTTGGCGTCGAGTACTTGCGTTCCGTCAAATCGAAACGTCAACAAGCGCGGCGCGATGTGACGCATGTCGCCATCCTGCAAAATCGCATCGCGATCAGGCTGGATCCCCATCAGCTGCGGCCCCGTCGAGAGCATCTGCCGCTCCTCCAAGGTCTCCAACTGAAGATCGCGGAACGCTTTGCGACGTGCGGCCTGCCGCTGACGATGTGACTTCTTGGTACGTGTGATATCAGTGCGAGATCGTCGGCCGGTCATGAACAAACCCCCAAGGCACGATGGGACGTCGGGCGGCGAACGCTAACCGCTCGACGCGCTGGAATAGGCAAAAACATATAACGAAGAACCCTCCTCCAGGGTGGCGTAACCGTTGAACGTACGGATTCTCCCTTTTGCGAGGATTTAGGCGATTATAGTTCCAAAAAAAATCATTGCAAATTCTAACGGGGGGGGGCGGGACTTATCTTGCTTATTTTACCCGTTTTAATAACCCATCTCGTGGTGTATGTCTAATGGCTCATTAAGGTTGTTTTGAGGTACTTGGAGTACGCCGACAGGACGTCAGTGCGTCCCGCGACGGGCCTACACAATCAGGATCCTAACGTGGCGTGACGATCGTGGGAAGCATTTTGCGTCGGGCGGGTTATTCTTAGGCGGCCACATACGCACACGGGGCACGCATGTTTCCAAGCGAGCAACGGGAGCGCTGCGGAACAAGGGCGTATTCCCT
>CAZSOG010000059.1:7923-11386 GCA_964607555.1 uncultured Pirellulaceae bacterium
CACGCATGTTTCCAAGCGAGCAACGGGAGCGCTGCGGAACAAGGGCGTATTCCCTTGTGGGTTGCGGGCCACCCGCATTAGGACGTGTGACGGTTCGCGCCGCCGACGGACTGTGTACAATGAGCGCGATGGCGAAACGCCAAGGTGCGTGGAATATACTCCGACTGACCACCAGTGAATCCGGGTGGCACTCAATGCCAGTGTTGCAGCTGGAAGCAACTTGACGTTGTGGCACCGAACACTGGCAGAGCCCGTGCGACGCGATCGCCGAGACATGTACTTGCATCGCCGGGTTTGGCCGAATGTGTCAAACATGGCTGGTCGCGGTATCGTCAACCGCACCCCCAACAAATCATTCCCAGTTGCGGCGAATCAAGCTCGGCCAACGCGCGTGTTCGCGCGACGGCGAGGCCGTTACACAGCTTGGCGGTGCGTATGGATCAATTGGCCAAGATCGGCATTGTGACCGTTTCGGATCGTGCGAGTCGCGGTCAGTACGCCGATCGGGGTGGGCCGGCGATACGGCAGTATCTGGATGAGGTGCTGACTTCGACCTGGGAGCCGGTTGTCCGCGTGGTTCCAGACGAACTCGCGGAAGTCTCCGAGACGCTCACCCAACTCGTGGATGACGCAACGTGCTGTCTCATCATCACGACGGGTGGAACCGGGCCGGCCGTGCGTGACATAACTCCCGAAGCTACCGAACGGGTCTGTCAAAAAATGATGCCAGGCTTCGGCGAGCTCATGCGTGGTGTTTCTTTACGGAAAGTTCCCACCGCGATTCTGTCACGGCAAACGGCCGGTGTGCGCGATGGTTGCCTGATCGTGAACCTACCCGGCCAGCCACGTGCCATCGCCGAGTGTCTCGACGCGGTGTTCCCGGCGATCCCCTATTGCGTCGATCTGATTGGTGGTCCTTACCTGACCACTGATCCGGAACGTATCGCGGCATTTCGGCCGAAGAAAAAATGAGCCGCGTGGTGGCAACCCGCGGAGCGGCGATTCACCGTCCGACAAAACAGGGTAATTGTCACTCCCACGAGTGGCGTGCATATTCTTGCCCGAAGAAGCATCTCGTGATCGAGCGAATCCCCGTGACCGGTTAGCAATGCCTCTCACCTCTCACCGCGTGCCGCGCACCTCTTTTATCTCGAACAGAGAAGGCCAATGTTTGCCCGTTACCAAGAGCCGGCGGTTCGACGCGTCGAATGCGATTCCGTTCAGGACGCAGTCGGAATCGGGTCGTTGCGACGGCGGGTAGAGTCCGGTCAAATCGAGCCACGCCAGCACGCGTCCGGATCTCGGGTCAATTTTCGCGATGCGATCCGTTTGCCAGACATTGGCGTAAAGCACTCCATCAATATACTCCAGTTCGTTCAGATAGCCGACTCGATGGTTTCCATCGCGCACCGTAACGCGGCGGACGATCGCGAACGTATCGGGATCGAGAAACCGCAGTATTGATGATCCATCACTCATGATCAGGTGTTTGCCATTCTGCGTGAGGCCCCAGCCTTCGCCATGGTATGTAAAGCGCTTGATTTCCTGAAATGTGGTTCGGTCATAGACGATCGCCTGCCGGTTCTTCCACGTCAACTGAATCAGGTGCTCCTTCCAGACGGTGATACCCTCACCGAACAGGCGGCGATCCAAGTCGTGTTGTCGGCGCACTTTACCCGATTCGAGATCAATGATACGCAGCGAGGAATGGCCGTAGTTGCCGGTCCCTTCATAGAGCGTGCCGCAGTCGTACACGAGCCCTTGGCAGTACGCGCCCGGGTCGTGGGGATATCGATGCACGACTTGGTAGTGCAGGATGGGCGCCGTGCGGCGTGCGCGACCGCGCTGTGCGAGCATGGCCAAAGCGATGGCGCCGCCGCCCACCAGCAGGAGGCCGACGAGCCATCGTGTTTTTCCGCGGGTTCGGGGCGCATCGGTTATCGGCCGATCGACGTGCGGGTTGACGTGTCGAAGTGGGGGCTTGGCAGCGCGCCGCTGCATGTTCGCTGACATCATGTTATTTACCCATCTTCAGATGACTGAATCTAGCGGTACATCAGTTCGGGTCCGCTCCACTGATTGTGCACTACAACCGGGTTGCCGTACAATACGAATTGGTCGGTAAGCAGTAGAGTTTGGTGCGTACTGGTGTTGCGTGCGGTCACCGGACGACGTTGCCCGCATCTACTGCGTCTTTGACACGGGCAAGGAAGAATCGGATGGTAGCACAGCTTGGCTATTGCACAAATGTCCATGCGGGTGTCGAGCTGGACGAATTGGAGGCGAATCTAGCGCATTATGCGTTAGCCGTCCAACGCCAATTCCGCAAGGGTGCGCCGATGGGGCTGGGGCTATGGCTGCCCGCCACCGCGGCCCGCACGCTCCATGATCCGGACCGTCTTGGTCGACTGGCGCGCTGGTTGGACGAACATCACCTGGTCCCGTTCACGCTGAACGGGTTCCCGTACGGAGATTTTCACCAGGCGATTGTCAAGTTCGATGTCTACTACCCGAATTGGTCGGATCCACGGCGTTTGGAGTACACGCTCGACCTAATTCACGCGTTGGACGGCCTCTTGCCGCCCGGCATGGAAGGGAGCATTTCGACGCTGCCGATTGCGTGGGGAATTCCGCGACCGGACCCAACGGAGCTTCGGCGCGCGGCGCGCAATTTGTGCCGGATCACGGACTATCTGGCCGCGTTGGAGTCGGACGCGGGACGCCTGATCTATCTGTGCCTCGAGCCGGAACCCGGTTGTGTATTGCAGCGTAGCGACGACGTGATCCGTTTTTTTGAAGAATACTTGCTGCCGGAGGGCAACGAATCGTATGTGCGGCGTTACCTTCGCGTCTGTCACGATATTTGCCACTCGGCGGTTATGTTCGAAAATCAGGCGGACGCTTTGCACGAGCTATTTCGGGCCGGGATCCAGGTGGGCAAGGTCCAGATTTCCGCGGCGGTTCGGGCGGACTTCGACAGACTTTCCGACGCGGATCGGAGCATGGCGGCCGAGGAACTCGGTACGTTTGTCGAGAACCGCTATTTACACCAAACGTCGGTCTTGCCATCCGGGGAAATCACATCTCAGTTTTTTGCCGATCTCCCGGACGCGCTGGCCGATGCCAGCCTGCGCGGCCCGTTGACCGGGCACTGGCGTGTTCACTTCCACGTACCGATTTTCCTGGACAAGCTCAACCATGTGCGAACAACGCGCGACGAGATTTGCAAGGCGTTGCGGGTTCTCGCCGACCAAGAGACGATCGTGCATTACGAGGTGGAAACATACGCCTGGAACGTGCTGCCACCCCGGATGCGGCAGCCGACGCTGGCCGATGGAATCGCGGCGGAAATGAAATCGGCAGCGGAAGAACTGCGAAGCGGGGGCCAGAATATTTAGAACGTGTAACAAAACTGCTTTGGCCGAGTGTTTGTCCGCTTCATCGACGGATGTGGACGTCCATC
>CAZSOG010000060.1:0-11145 GCA_964607555.1 uncultured Pirellulaceae bacterium
CCGGGGGGGGGGGTGGGCGAGGGATGAAGAGGAGCAAGATCAGCAGCAGGCAGAGGCCGGACACGCCGAGTCCGACGAAGACGTAGTTGCGCCAGATGCGGGAAACGTGGCGGTGGATCATGAACTCCGGTGGTTGTTGAACACCGAGTCCAAAGTCACGGACTTGTTTCCATTCTTCCCAGGCCACGTCAGCGGGCATCTTGTCGATCATTCGTTCGGCGGCCGTGACATCGTCCCAACGGGTTTCTTCGGTGTGTAAACGGGATCGGCCCCACTGGTAGTAGCCGGCGACGGCAAGCCCCGCGACGGTGGTTGTCAAACCGGCGGCGAACAGGAGTCCATACATCAGCGGCCAGGTTCTGCGCGCGGCCCGTGCCGGTTCGGTGCGCGGGGCGCGCGGCAGCAGACGGATGAGCCGCATCGTCGGTACTTCCAGTTCATTACCGCACTCGCAACGGACCGTCTCACCCGCCTGAATCGGCTCGACAAGGACTAATTTCCCGCAGGAACATGGCAGCTGGTACTTATCTGGCATTGCCTCTTGACTCCAATACTGCACTATACGTGAGTCAGTGACGTTCGGTTCGCGGTTGGCGGGCTGACACGGACGCGATTAATCATCAAGTTTTGATGGGCCCGCGTGACTTCCCCACCAGGGCAAGCTAATGCCACCATCAACCAGAAGCGCCGTTCCGGTCATGTACTCATGGCGTGCATCGCACAGAAATAGCACCGCGTCGGCAATCTCCTCGGCACGTCCAAGACGCCCGAGTGGGATCCGCCGGCCCGCGCGTTTCAGCGCTTCCTCGCTGGTAAACTTCCGTTCACCGGGCGTGTCAATCCATCCGGGTTGAATGATATTCACTCGAATTCGATGGGGGGCCAGTTCCAATGCCGCCGTTTTCGCGAACATCTCGACCGCTGCCTTGGACAGGTTGTAGGCCATCGAGCCGGGGATGGCGAGAAAGGCGTGCGGCGAGCTGACCAACACGATTCGACCCGCGTTGCCCATTTGGATCATCGCCCGTGCCGCGGCCCGTGTAACGTACAAGGCGCCCCACATCGTGACGTCGACCGTCCGCCGAAACTTGACCATGTCCGCCTCGACAAACGGCTCCCGTTCGCTGTAAGCCGCGTTGGCGATGGCAATGTCCAGTTTGCCGAACCGATCGACCACCTGGCTGGTCATTCGGTCCACCGCCTGCTGGTCCGCTACGTCGGCTTGAATCTTGATCGCTTCGGAGCCGCAATCCCGGATTGCCTGCAGAACTTCCTCGGCCTGCTCATGATGCGCGTGGTAATTGACCGCCACATGCGCGCCGGCGCGTGCCAAGGCGATGCAGATCGCTCGCCCAATGCCACGACTACCGCCCGTCACGAGCGCCACGGACCCCTTCAAATCGTTCTCTGCCATGGTCATGATGATGCCACCAATTCCGGTCACGATCTGGTCGCCGGTACCCAACTGCCAGCCGCCTCGGTTTTAGATCATGTGCCGGGCCACTCCCGGCCACCACCGCCGCAGCCAACGCGGTCAAAAACATGGGGCGCATACAGTACGGCTACCGTCCGTTACTGAACGTTTACTCACTACCCGTGTTCCGTGCTCGTATGCTAGCGGGTCGTCTCGGAGTCGACAACCTGCATAGGACCGCGCGGTGTAACGCTGGCTAACCAACTCTTGTGGGGCCGGCCCGGCCCAAGGTTCCAGAAAACCGCTGGCGCATTAGGGGTGGACCTTTTGCTTTGGCCCACTAGAATTCACGGGTTTGCACGTCACCGTACACCCAACGCCACATCGAAGTGGATGGTTCCTGTGAGTTGCGGTTCAGCTTGGTGACTTGTGCGTGGATGATGGCGGTCCGGCACGGGACGCGCGGCGCGGAATTCGATCATTATGTCGCTGGAACCGAGGCATTGCTGCACGGCCGGCGAGCATGCCAAATCCGATTCCCGGCGCGCGCGACGTTGACGGTCAGGTAGATTTCGTGGACGCAAAAGCTTGCTTTTGCGGTGCGTCCATGTTAGTCTCCGACTTGGTAGGATGGATAACTTGGATTGCGTGAAACAACTGGGGGTTTCCCACCCCCGCCGTAATTTTTTACCAAATGGCGTGCCGTCCAAGCCAATGGAATACTGGGTGGTAGAATTACGTGATCCCCAAGTGTCATCGTCCCACGACAGTCTTTCTTGAAGAGCGTACTGGCGAGTTGTTTCACACCTAGACGAAGATGCCGTCGGCGTGTCTGGTGTTGGATGTTCAACCGCGGTTCCGAGTGATGACACGGCGCGCAGCATGCCGCGTCCCTTTCCGTATCGGTGAATGTCTCAACTTGTTGAACTTAGTGTAGGAGTACTGAGTTGTACGATACCCTCCTGGACGATTTCGAGGATAATGCCACAAGGACTCCTGAAGACGAGGACGGTTTCGAAAAGCTGTCGGTCGATTCGGGCTCTAGTGACGACACGCTCGTCGACACGGACGAAGAAGATATCGAACAAGACGCCTCCGCCGACGATGATTTATTGGGGACCGAGGCGCCCGAATCCTGGTCGGATGATCCCGTGCGCATGTATCTCACCCAGATGGGTGAGATCCCACTACTGACACGTCAGGAAGAAATCCGATTGGCGAAACGGATCGAAATAACACGACGCCGTTTTCGTACTCGGCTGCTTGAGTGTGACTATGTGATTCAGACGGCGTTCAAGATCCTCAAGCGTGTCCACCAAGGTGAACTCCCGTTCGACCGCACGGTACAGGTCTCGGTTACGGATCACTTGGAGAAAGACCAGATTTTGGGGCGACTGCCGCACAATTTACAGACCGTTGACGTTCTCTTGCGACGCAATCGACGTGATTACCGCATCGCCGTCTCGAGGTCGCGAACTCGTGCCGCGCGCCGTCGTGCCTGGCAGCGACTTGGCCGCCGCCGCCGCCGGGCGGTTCGTTTGATCGAGGAACTCGGCTTGCGCACGCACCGTATCGAGCCGATGATTCGCACGCTGGAGCAATTCAGTCACCGCGTCGATGAGCTCAAAGTGAGCCTGCAAACGACCCGGCGGAGCCACGCCGCGGACGCCCGCCGCGCCCGTGACCTTGCTGAATTTCGCGGTATTCTGCTGGTGACTCAGGAGACTCCGTCGAGTCTTCGAAACCGGGTCGCCTACTTGAAGACCGTCTACGGGAAATATCAACATGCCAAGCAAGAATTGTCCGAAGGCAACTTGCGCCTGGTCGTGTCGATCGCCAAAAAGTACCGCAATCGTGGGCTTAGCTTCTTGGATTTGATCCAGGAAGGAAATGCCGGACTGATGCGCGCCGTTGACAAGTTTGAATACCGGCGCGGCTTCAAGTTCTGCACCTATGCGACTTGGTGGATTCGGCAAGCGATTACGCGGGCCGTCGCCGATCAGAGCCGCACGATCCGGATCCCCGTTCATATGGTGGAAACGATGTCACGGGTGCGAACCGTGTCGCGACAACTGCTCCAAGAATTGGGACGTGAGCCAACTTTGGAGGAGACGGCACGGCGCGCTCATACGACGATCGAGGAAGCGCGGCGCGTGTTGGCCATGAGTCGCTATCCCATCAGTCTGGATCGGCCGGTCGGGAATAGCGAAGATAGCCATTTCGGGGAGTTGCTGCCGGATGGGGCCGCCGAGAGCCCCGCGGGCGGCGCTTCGCATGAGATGCTCCGCGGTCGAATTAACAAGGTCCTTAAGACGCTGAGTTACCGCGAACGCGAAATCATCAAACTGCGCTACGGGTTGGGGGATGGTTACAGTTATACACTGGAGGAAGTTGGCCATATCTTTAAGGTCACACGCGAACGAATTCGACAGATCGAGGCCAAGGCCGTGCGCAAATTGCAACAGCCGTCTCGAAGTCAGGAGTTGGTTGGTTTCCTGGACTGATTGTTCTTCCGCGTTACACTCCAACTCGTTTCGAACCCGATCGGGGTGGTACGCGGGTGAGAGGTTGATAGCCCCGGGACCAATGTGGTCGCGGGGTTTTTTTCGCGCGGTTTCCTCAATGACGGAGATTCCTGCCCTGGCGGACGTACGTTGAGTCGGCAAGCAGACAACTGTCGGTTATGATAGTGTTAACCGTGGTTCTTCTTCGGCGAGTAGCGGGCAGATCGATCACCTGCTAGATAGCTTGTATAGTGCACGCTTGTCTAGTACTGGAAGCCAGCATCGATGCGCGCCGCGTCGACGCCCGAGCGTCACCGGTTGCGTTTTGATCATTGCGAGCGGATCTTCATGGATACCGAGCGTCTGATAAAGTACTTGGAGAATCCCGAGCGGGCCGAGTCCTGGCTCCGTTCGATGGGGTTGGAAAACGCCGCGCGGGCGCGCGAGAATCTCGGCAACGTCGCGCGGTCCGGGTTGACTCTGGACCTCGTGGCCGTGATCTGTCAGCAGTTGGCACGGCAATTGCCGACATTGAGCGATCCCGACCGCGCTCTGAACAATCTGGATCGTTTCATGCAAGCGACCCGTAGCCCGCTGGCGCTGGGGGCGTTGTTCGAGCGCGACACCGACGCCCTGCCAACTCTGTTGCGGATTTTCTCAACCAGCCAGTACTTAGCCAACTGGCTCGAACGCGATCCGGAAGCCTTCGATTTATTACGGCTAACCGAGGGGCAACCGGTCGCGCGCGCGACATTGGCCGACGAGTTTTGCAGCGAGGTGGACGAGGTGGACGATGAGCGCGGCGTGATGACCATGTTGCGCTGGCACAAACATCGCGAGATACTCCGGATCGCCTATGGGGACATCATCCGCGCGCAGCATTTGTCGACGGTGACGACGCAGATTTCCTATGTCGCCGATGCGGTGATCGAGGCGGCGTTGCGCGCGGCATGGCATATCGAGTCAACCAAGCGCGGCACGCCCCGTCTCGCGGACGGTCGCCGGGCCCGATTTGTCGTTCTCGCGCTCGGCAAGCTGGGGGGCGTTGAGCTGAACTACTCGAGCGATATCGACTTGATCTTTCTCAGTGATGGCGATGGCGAAACGGACGGCGATCGGCCGATCAGCAACCGAGAGTTCTTCGACCGCCTGGCCCAGCGACTCGTCCGGATAATCTCCGAATCAACCGAGTTGGGAAGCTTGTATCGAGTCGACTTACGATTGCGTCCGCAGGGTCGTCAGGGTCCGATCGTGCGGGATTGGGAGAGTGCACTCCGCTACTATGATATTTCGGGACGCACCTGGGAGCGGCAAGCGTTCGTTAAAGCGCGGCCGGCGGCCGGTGATATCGAATTGGGCGAGTTCTTCCTCGACCAGCTGGCGCCGTGGGTGTATCGCCGCTATTTGTCATGTGCGGATATTGCGGGCATCAAGGCGTTGCGGCGACGTATCCAGCAGCGTGCCGAACGTGAGGGGAGTGATCGCTGGAACGTCAAACTGGGTGAGGGCGGGATTCGGGACATCGAATTTGTCATCCAGTTTCTCCAGTTACTCAACGGCGGCGACCTGCCGGAAATACGCGCCGGGAATACGTTGAAGGCAATCGCGCGTCTCGAGCGTGCGCAATGCCTGACCATGGAAGAACGTGCGATTCTCGAGGAGAGCTACCAGTTTTTGCGAAAAATCGAGCACCGACTGCAGATCATGTTCGATTTGCAAACGCACACGCTTCCCGACGATGACCACGAACTGCGGCGCATCGCGATTCGGACGGGGTTTCGTGACACCGCGGACCGCTCGGCGCTGGATGAATTCAAAAGAACGCTGGCGGCGCGCACGCGGCAAAATCGCTCGATTCTTGATCACTTGCTCCAGGAAGCTTTTTCCGACGATTTGCAAACCGCCCCGGAAACCGATTTGATCTTGGACCCCGACCCGCCTCGGTCCAGCATCGAGGCTTGCTGCCAGCGGTACGGCTTCCGCGAAGTTGATGGCGCCCATGCGAATCTGATGGCATTGACCACCGAGCGTGTCGCGTTCCTTTCCACACGCCGTTCACGCCACTTCCTGGCATCCATTGCGCCGAACTTGCTGGCCGCGATCGCCGCCACGCCCGACCCGGACTCGACCCTGACAAACCTCGCTCAAGTCAGCGATTCGTTGGGTGGCAAGGGCGTTTTATGGGAATTGTTCAGCTATAGCCCGCCCTCGCTGAAGCTGTATGTGCAACTGTGCGCGACGAGTCCCTATCTCTCCGGCATCCTGACCAGTAACCCCGGGATGATCGACGAGCTCATGGACTCGCTTCAGTTGAACCGGTTACCGACGCGTGTGGCGCTCGAAAACACGTTACGTGATCTGTGTCACAACGCCGAGGATATCGATCCGATTATCCATAGCTTCAAGAACTTCCAGCATTTGCGCGTTGGGGTCCGCGACATTCTCGGCAAAGACGACGTAAAGGATACGCACCGCGCGTTATCTGATATTGCCGAAGTGTGTTTGCAGGAAATCGCAGGCCACGAATACGCGAAGCTGGTGGCCAAGTACGGCCAACCAATGCTCCCGGGTGATATGATCACGGCGCCGCCCTGTGAGATGGTGATCGTCGCGTTGGGAAAAATGGGCGGATGCGAGCCGAACTATCATAGCGATATGGACGTGATTTTTCTCTACGAAGCCGACGGCCAAACGCAGCATGTCGCCCGCCAACGGCAAAGTCGTCCGACCACGACAAACCAACATTTTTTTAGCCAGCTGGCCCAGCGTATCATGAAAGGGCTGACCCGCATGGGGCCCTACGGGCGTCTGTACGAAGTCGACCCGCGTCTCCGTCCCACCGGACAAAGCGGCACGATTGCCGTATCGTTAGCCGAGTTTCAAAAGTACTTCGCGCATGGTACCGGGCAGCTTTGGGAACGGCAGGCTCTGTGCAAGGCGCGCCCGCTTACCGGCTCGAACGACGCCCGAGCGCGTGCCATGAATACGATCCGAAGAATCATTTTGGATCTTCCGTGGCGCCCCGCCGATGCCGTCGAAATACGCCGCATGCGATTCAGGATGCAACAGACGGCGTCGGATCAAAACCTGAAACGTGGCGTCGGGGGCACCGTCGATATCGAATTCATCGTGCAAATGCTGCAACTTAAATATGCCGCCGACTATCCTCAGGTGTTGACTCCCGGCACCCTCGATGCCATCGAGGCCCTGTGTGACCATGGATTGCTGGACACCGAAACCGCCGATTACATGAGTCGATCATACCGGTTCTTGCGCGGAATCGAATCGCGGCTGCGGCTGATGAATACGGCCGCGCGCCACGACCTGCCGAGCGAAGAGCAGCCGTTGGAACTGAAAAAACTTGCCTACTTGATGGGCGACACGCAACCCGACCGACTGCTGCGTGACTGCCGCCAATATCAACAGGAAAACCGTGCACAATTCAATCGATTCTTCGGTCTGCACGCACTCGAGACCTCACCGACGTAGCGCGGGCGCGTCGGGTCGCGAAACTCGATTATCAGCGTTCATCCGCGGTTCAAAGTCTTAAAAACCACGAACGGCATCGTACTTCGGTCGAATCCAATGGACACCACGTGCGTTCAACATCCACACATGCGCGTCGGTTTTGGAAAAACGGTAACTTATTTTGACGCGGCTCCTTACTTGCGCTGGTTCCACAGAATCTGCGTGCCCTCTTTGCCCGCAACGGCGATGTCGATGTCGCCATCCGCGTCCAGGTCGACGGTGCGTATCTGCAAGCCGCCGCCTGCCGCGCCTTTGTTGATCGTGTACGCGTCGAACGATTTCTTCGCGGCGTTCCAGACATAGTAACGCATAATCGGCGGCTCGCTGCTGCCGGGATCACCGCCATTGTGCGCGCGGATCCGTTTGCCCGTGATCAGCTCCAACGTGCCGTCGCCATCCAAGTCGGCACGTGTCAAACAATGCGGCTGGGAAAACGAATCATCGATCAGATGCTCCTCCCACTTGAGTTTACCCGTGGAGTCGGGTCCCAGACCACGCCACCAGTAGATTCCATAATCGTGTGCCTTGCTCCAGACCAGATCGTTCGTGCCATCCCCATCCACATCGTAGACCAACATCGGGCAACTGGCGTGCAACTCCCACGCCGCGTGGTATTTCCACACCTGATTCAGTACATCTCCGGCCGGGCATTCATACCAGCCAAGGCCAAACACAATATCACTTCGACCGTCGTTGTTCAGGTCCCCGAATCCGATGCCATGCCCGTTGACCGTGCCGATCTCGTGGCGGATCAATGTGGGCATTTCCTTGCTCACTTGCTTCGTCTTTCGACCTTGTTTGACTTCAACATTCCGTTTCTCCGTGGCTAGTTCCCAGATAAGTGAAGGACTATTCTTGTTCCACTGGTTCGCGATCCATTCGGGCTTGCCGTCGCCGTTCACGTCGATCAAGCAACACACCTCGTTGGTTTTTTGCCCCGTGTCGGCCAGGATGTGTTTTGGCCAGAGATAGCCTTCAAGCGTCTTCTCTTTTCCCGGGTTCTCGTACCAGTAGACGATAGTGTTTGTGAAGTCCATGGAGATGACATCGGGCAGACCATCGCCGTTGATATCGTACGTCGTGTCACCGTTGGATTGCACGTACCCATTCCAATCGTCGATCAGACGGACCGGCCGAGCCACCCAATCCGGGTTGTGGAACCAATTGCGACCCGCGATCACGTCGGGTTTGCCGTCTTTATCAACATCGGCTACCGCACACCCCTCGTTCGCATCGACCGTCAACAACTGCACCTTGAATTGTACCGGGTGTTCCGCCAGCGCCATCGATCCGACCACGAACAGTCCGATCACTCCGAGCATGTTCAATTTCGCCATCGTTGAATCTCCTTGCCGCCAATTTTGTTTTCGCGTCGGTCGAACACCGCGCGGCGTGGAAAAAACGGTCCCGCCACCGCAACGCCCGATTATACAACGGCAGCCAGCGTCAGGACATATGATAGACGCGCGATGGGTCGCAATTGGGATGCCGAGAAAAATACAGTCCGCGGTCACGTGCGATATGTCCAGGCGACATAAGAACTTGCGTCAAATTCCCGGGCCCCTTTCACGGCGTGTGTCATTGCATTTCGCGGGTTTAGCCGAGCTTCGATATGGCAATGTGCAACGGTATGACACGCGCGAAGTGAATTGCCTTCACCGTCTGCAGTTACCCGGATTTCTTACGTCCTCTCGACCGACCGGCTGCTGTTTCCGGCGCCCCTTGCACCGCCGGAGAAAAAAATATTTTCATTTTTTTGATGGGTTGGGGGCGTAAACCGTGATTCCCTTAATAGGGGACTGTGTCGCGCGCCGTGACGCGTGCCACGCCTGCGTGTTGCCGGTCACTTTTCCGGTGTCCGTGACACGGCCAGATCAACAAGCGACGAAATGAATTGCGGCGCTTCCGATGCGCGCACGATGCGCAACATATGGATTTTCGAGGCGGTCGAGCACGCACTCGGGACGCGTTGTCCGTGTGGTTATTCTTGGTGCACACCGAATGCCACCGCACGGCTTGAGTCTCTGGTGTCGAGTGACCGACGCCGAGCACGCGGGGATGCCCGCGAAAGGGAGTGAGCGATCATGAAGAAAGTAATGTTAACGATCCGAGACGCCGAACGTGCGATTCACGATGTGGCTCACGGTGGAGTTATCGCCACGGTAGTTCCGGCGCTGGGCGCGGATCCCGAGACCATCGTGGAACTGGAAAAAGCCCTGCGTCGATACATCGAACCGAATCGCCAGGGGCGCTATTTTGATACCTGGACCGCCGGCATCGCGGAGTCATCCGCGGCAGATGGGATTTGCATGATCGACCTGCCCGGGCGGCTCATGGCCTACCAGTGGACCTATCCCGACATCGGACGAAGCGGCGTCTTCGAGTGCCGATTGGCGCCGACCAAGAAAGTCCATAGTTTTCCGTATTTCCTGTCCGAACAATGGCTTGTACAAGACACGGTCGAGGGTTGGGAAGCGCACGCGGACCGACGCCGTCGGGAACGCACGCAACGGCTGCTGACCGATGCCCGCGACGTGCTGTATGGCGAGGTCGTGACGCACGTCGTGACCGAGTGCCTGGCCGCGCGCGATGCCGGCACCACCGCGTCGAGCCTCGAGATCCATCGTGCCTGGCTCATGACGCCGCGTCCCGATCTGCACGACCAGACCCCGCGTGAGTTGATTATGGCCGACCTGCAACATATTGATATGGATATCGAGTTGCTGGCCATGCGCATGGCGGAAACCGGCGAGTCGCCGCCCACACTCGAGCGCACGTCGCACGCGTATCGGTACGCGGGCATGGGGAACCATGAATGGGTCCTCTATTACGATCTGGTACGCTTTTTGATTACAGAATGTCGGCAGCACATCCAAGACCATCCCGATGCGACACTCGAGTCCGCTCGAGTCCGTCTGGAGCAGCTGGCACAGGAATGGCTGGCCATGCCCAAACCCGACTACCATAATCACAGTCCGGCGGAACTTATTGACAAAGAACGCCGCCGCGAGCCACTCACGCTGTCCGGCGCGGCGGCCGTTGTCGATCACGACTGCCCGTTGTGCCAGATGATGGCCGAGGACATGGGGCCCTGCTTCTGGCACCTGGATGGTTCGCACATGGAACATGAGTTCACCTTCTCCACTTGCCGAACGCGCGATCAGTGGGACGAACAGCAACGCCAATGGCAGGAAATCGACCAGAAATTCTCGGCCGAGGCAAAGTCGCTGCCGAGTGAAAACACGAAGTTCAGTGCGATTCTCGGCGCCGGCCAGCCCGCCGAGCCATCACCTCCCATATGGGATCGTACGTTCGCGGATACCAAGCCAGGTGATCCGTCCGTGCCAATGGAGGTCGTGCTGTTCGGCATCGGCGCCTGCCTCGCCGAACTGGGCATGGACTTGAAAAAGCAAACGGAGACGGCACCGTTTGTTGCCGATCTGAATCGCGATTTCGGCAACTTGCGCGCGTCGGTCCGCGACACCCACGCGCTGGTTGCCCCCGTGGTCGAGCATTTCCGCGATACCCTGAACCGTGTCGGCGAACTCTGTCCGCCCCTGGGCGACAAATGCACCGACATCGAGGACCAACTCCAACGCCTCGTTACACGCATCAATACCGTGCCCAAGTGAGTGGCGCGTCTGAACGTCCGTCGGCGGTGACGGAAAGTTCGTGGTGTTGTCGGCGCGGTAGTGCAGA
>CAZSOG010000061.1:0-11136 GCA_964607555.1 uncultured Pirellulaceae bacterium
GTTCTCCCGTTGGTCGAACTCGCACAGGACATTTCCAAGTGGCGGCGGCATAACATGTTTTGCGATCAAACGTCCACATCATTCCAACGTTTGCCCCGAACAACAACCTCACGAGGTATCCCACATGTTTCCCGAAGAACGACTCGCTGAACTGGGCCTGCAACTGCCGCCGGCTCCGAAACCACTGGGCGTGTACCAACCGATTGTCATTGTAGGCGACATCGCATATTTATCGGGCCATGTCCCGTTGCGACCCGATGGGTCGATCGTCACGGGCCGGGTTGGCCAGGACCTTGACCAGCAGACGGCGCACAGGGCGGCCCGCCTGGTGGGGTTGGCCCTGTTGGCAACGCTAAGGAACTCGCTCGGTAGCCTCGATCGAGTCGAACGTGTCATCAAAGTATTCGGCATGGTCAACTGCACACCGGACTTTGACCAGCAGCCGGCGGTCATTAATGGATGCAGCGAATTGCTGGTCGAGCTCTTTGGCGTGGAGCGTGGGGTTGCTGCGCGCAGTGCGATGGGCGCCGGCTCGTTGCCAGGCAACATTCCGGTGGAAATTGAAGCCGTTTTTCAAATCAGAAGTGCAACCACCCCGTAAGTTGAGCGATTGTAACCGCGGCGTTGTACGTGCCATGAATACAGATCGCGGCGATGATCCAAGGGGCCGCGGTTCGAATATCGGGCCGCACATATTCCGAAAGGGATCGTCGCCACATGAGTACCAATCCGAATCCAGCCAGGCATGAACACGTGACGTGCATCGCCACGCATACGGTCCAGCGAATGGCGGCCAGCTTGGCCGTGGCGTCAGGGATATAGACTTGAAGATACATGACGTTCTCGATGGCGGCGAAGGCCAATCCCCCGGCCAGCGCGCAGGCGAGTATTTGCGCGGACCACCGGAATAAATAGGGGCGTTTCTCAACAACCCACCACGCAATCGCGACCTTCATCACCTCCTCCGTGACGGGCGCCACGATCGCGATGGCGACCAGGCCCCACGTGCCGGACACGAAGCCGCGCAACAGCGCGCCAAGAACGGCCCAGGGGCCGGCGGCCAACATGATCATCAGCGTGACCAGCCACGTCCGCGCGCTGGACGTGGTTTCCAGCCGCCACGCGAGCCAGTCGGCGTAGGTGAGTCGCGCGCCATCGTCATCCGCGACAAGTTCTGGTGACAGTGCCGGTTCGTCCCAAACCGTTTGGTCAACAGCGTCGTCCGGACCGCGCGTCCGTGCTTCGTTCGCGAGAATACGATCCGCCGCGCCCTCCGCCGGATCGACTTGGTGGTGCCGCCGTGCCCATTGCGGTTCGTGCTCGATCGAAGGATCGTGATCCACACCCATGCGCCCTGCTTCCCCGTTTTTTTATTTGCGTGCGTGATATGCCGTTCCGCTCGCGAGAATCGTGGCGATCACCAATCCACGTTTCTGCCCGCCGGACCCAGACGCGTTACCACCGATATCCGCGGTTTGCAAACGTAAGTTGCAAACCGCGTTAAAGCCCTCATGGCGTGCCTGCTCCAGGACACGCAAGGTCGCTTCACGCCGCGATCGAGTCAACATGGTCTCATAGCTGTGAACTTCACCACCAAAGATATTGCGCAAACCACCCAGAAACGTCTTCAAGTAGTCGGCGCCGATCACGGCTTCGCCCACGATCATGCGCGGTGGCTTGTCGCCACCAACCCAACTTGGAAACGACTTGATCTGAGTGACCAGCATATCGCGCACCCGCGCCTCTCGGAGATCCAAATCCTGCAGGTGTCGCCGTTCACGCGACCGGCCGACAAACCATCCCAGGCCGAGCAGAAAGACGAAGACGCCCAGTGAAAAAAATAATTCCATTGCATGGCTCCTCCAATGGCCGAGCTTGCCCGGGCGCAACGGGAGGCGCTGGGACAAGTACTCGATCAGCACTAATCGTCGAGAGGCTGTACCAATGCAGCTTCCCGACAGCGACAAGCCACTTGAGCGACGGACCAGGAAGTCCATCGCGGGTGGCTGCAAACCGTCCTTTTTCGGCTTCTTAGATCCCCGCCGGCTTCACCATCACTGCCGTGCCGTATGCGTAAAGCTCGGCCGCGCCCGCGGTCACCGCGCTGGTTGTGAACCGGACATTGACTACCGCATTGGCGCCCAGCTGTTCGGCTTGGCCAAGCATCCGCTCAACCGCCTGGCGGCGCGATTCGGTCAGCAGCTCGGTGTAGCCCTTTAATTCCCCCCCCACCAGATTCTTCAAGCCGGCCGCGATGTCACGACCGGCATGCTTGGCGCGCACCGTATTGCCTTGAACCAGTCCCTTGATCTCCACCACGGTGTAGCCGGCGATCGTCTCCGTATTGGTCACAATCATCTTCGCTCCTTTTTTTTACAAGTTCGCGCGAATCCTCACGGTCTGCGCCAGAGCCCGCCGCGGACCACTGTCCCCGAAGATACCCGTATCCGGTGGGGAAATCAACCGCCATTGGCGGGTCCGTACGGCCGGGAACCCACCGTTTTCGCCGGCCGGCCAACACGTGCCGAAACACGTGAAAGTCCGGGATGCGACCGGCGTGACGCCAACCTGACGCGCGCTCGATCCCCCTAGTTGTTTCGATCAATCAATCACGGTACCGTATGGTATTCTGCTCGCACCGGCAATTGAGCGACCCTTGGAGGGTCGATTGTCTTCCTGCCGTATTTCCGGCAAATCCAACTCTGTTTACTTGGGAGCTGTATAAAAATGAGTGATGCACCGAACAGCGAATCTGGGGGTAAGCGGATCCCGCCACCGGCCGACTTTGCCGCGGAAGCACACTGCCCGTCTTTCGAGAAGTACCAGGAGATGTACCAGCGATCCGTCGACGATCCCGCGGGATTCTGGGGCGAGATCGCCGACGAATTCGTCTGGAAGGAAAAATGGACGACCGTCCGTGACTACAGTTTTGAAGGCGATGTGCACATCAAGTGGTTTGTGGATGGCAAGACGAACATCTCGGTCAACGCGCTCGATCGGCACCTGGAAACACGTGGGGATCAGACGGCCCTTATCTGGGAAGGCAATTCTCCGGACGAGCAAAGCACGCTCACATACAACGAGCTGTACGCGAAAGTATGCAAGTTTGCCAATGTTCTGAAGGCCCAGGGCGTTGAGAAAGGTGACCGCGTCTGCTTGTATCTGCAGATGATCCCGCAGCTTCCGGTCGCGATGCTGGCCTGTGCCCGCATCGGCGCCATCCACTCGATCGTGTTTGGTGCATTCAGCGAAGATGCGCTACGCGATCGGATCCAGGACTCGGAGTGCAAGATCCTGGTCACTCAGGACACGGCGTTGCGCGGCAAAAAGAATGATATTGGCATGAAGACCAAGGCCGACAAGGCCGTGGCGGAATGTCCGAGCATCGAGAAGGTCATTGTCGTGCAGCGAACCGGTATCGAAGTGCCGATGCAAGACGGGCGTGACCTTTGGTGGCACGAGGCAACGGCGAATGTTCCGGCCGAATGCGAGCCGGTGTGGACGGATGCCGAAGACCCGCTGTTCATTCTCTACACATCCGGGTCCACGGGAAAACCCAAGGGCGTCTTGCACACGGTCGGTGGGTACATGATATACACGACGGCCACGTTCAAGTATATCTTCGACTACCAGGAGGGAGACATCTGGTGGTGCACGGCCGACATCGGCTGGATTACCGGGCACTCCTATATCGTCTATGGCCCACTGTGCGCCGGTGCGACAAGCGTAATGTTCGAGGGCGTGCCAACCTATCCGGACGCCGGCCGATTCTGGGACGTCGTGGACAAGTACAAAGTCACGCAGTTCTACACCGCGCCGACCGCCATCCGAGCGTTGATGCGTCAGGGCGAGGAGTTTGTTGACAGTCGTGACCTGTCCAGTTTGAAGCTGCTCGGGACCGTCGGCGAGCCGATCAATCCGGACGTTTGGCTCTGGTATTGGAAGCATGTCGGCCACGAACGCTGCCCGGTCGTTGATACCTGGTGGCAAACGGAAACGGGTGGCATTCTGATTACGCCGCTGCCCGGAGCACACACGCTCAAACCGGGTAGCGCCAGTCGTCCGTTCTTCGGTGTCGAGCCGGTGGTCGTCGACGATCAGGGCAATCAAGTGCCCAATGGGACCTCCGGAAAACTCTGTATCAAGACGCCGTGGCCGGGTATTATGCGGACGACGTGGGGGGATCACGAGCGTTTTATCCAGACCTACTTCAGTACGTTCAAGGGCCTTTATTTTTCCGGCGATGGTTGCCGTGTTGACGACGATGGTGACTATTGGCTACTCGGCCGCGTCGATGACGTGATCAACGTGTCTGGCCACCGGTTGGGAACAGCCGAAGTTGAAAGCGCGCTGGTCAGCCATCCGTCGGTCGCCGAGGCCGCCGTGGTCGGTTACCCGCACGATATCAAAGGCCAGGGGATCTACGCTTATGTCACCCTGAAGACCGGATACGAATCGACCGATGACCTGATGAAGGAGTTGGTCAAGCACGTTCGCTCGGAGATCGGCCCGATCGCCACGCCTGATATTCTCCAGTGGGCCCCGGGCCTGCCGAAGACCCGCAGTGGCAAGATCATGCGGCGGATTCTACGAAAGATCGCCGAAAATGAACCGGACAAGGTGGGTGACACGAGCACGCTGGCCGATCCCACCGTGGTTGAGGACCTGATCGCCAATCGTCCCAACCAGTAACGTCACGAGTTGTTGCCGGACCATGCGACGGAATGGGCCAAATTCGCAATTCGCTCAATCACCGATGGGCCAATGGGCCATGGCAGTCTAGACTACCTTCCATGGGCGTCTGAAAGATGTCTCGCCGGTTGTAATGGAGCCTTCCGCAGGCTGTTAACAAGCGCGGCCGCGAAGGTGTGCTGGACTTCCCGATCTGTCGCGGAAGCGGCGCGGCACTTTGCGGTATCGGTTTGGATTCGGCTGCGGCGACTTCACTTGGCCAGGGTTAGTCACCGTTTCGCAGGTTTGGTTGGAGCACTCGTCATGTCGTCGGATACACGCAATGAGCCCACGGTCGTAGCGCGGGATCTGGACCCCCTATTCTGTCCGAAGTCAATCGCCGTCATCGGTGCATCGCGCAAGCCCGGTTCGGTGGGCAACGCGCTGATTCGCAACTTGATTTACGGTGGTTTCACGGGCGTGATCTATCCGGTCAATCCAAAGGCAGCCGGCGTGCTGGGAGTTCCCTGCTTCAGGGACCTTGACGAGATCGAGACCGCACCCGATTTAGTGGTTGTTGTGCTTCCGGCCCCGCTCGTCGAAACGGCCGTGATCAAGGCAGCGGATGTCGGGACTCGGCATCTCGTTGTCATTTCAGCGGGTTTCAAGGAGATTGGTGGCGAGGGTGTCGCGCGGGAGCACCGTCTGAAGGCCGTTGCCCGCGAGCGCGGCCTGTCGATTTTGGGCCCGAACTGCCTGGGGGTCATTAATACGGATCCCGACATCAAGATGAATGCGACGTTTGGCCGGGACATGCCGCCGCATGGATGTTTGGGTCTGATATCGCAAAGTGGCGCGCTTTGTGCCGCCCTGCTCGACTATGCCAAGGGGCGCGGCATTGGTTTTTCCCGTTTCATCAGTTTCGGCAACAAGTCGGATATTGATGAAGTTGACTTGCTGATGTCACTGGCCGGGGATTCACAAACGCGCGCCATCATGATGTATGTCGAGGAGATTGGCGACGGTCCTCGATTTCTTAAGGCGGCCCAAAAAATCACGCACGGTGACCATCCAAAGCCGATCCTGGTGATCAAGAGCGGCCGCACGGCCGAGGGCGCGGCCGCGGCGGCCTCGCACACCGGTTCGCTGGCCGGATCGGACGAATTATACAACGCGTTGATGGTTCAGTCGGGCGTTTTTCGAGTCGAGACGGCGGCCCAGTTATTTGATTTGGCCGAAGTGTTCACCGATCCGACTTTGCCGGCCGGGCGTCGGACCGCCATCATCACCAACGCCGGCGGGCCGGGCATCATGGCGACGGATGCCGGTATCCGCCACGGATTGGAATTGGCGCGATTCCAAGATTACACGCGTAAATCGCTCGAGTTCCAAATGCCGACGGTCGGTAGCATCAAGAACCCGGTTGACGTGATCGGAGACGCCCGCCACGACCGGTACCGTGCGGCACTGGACGCCGTCACGGCCGACTCGGGAGTGGATCAAGTTCTGGTTGTTGTCACTCCGCAGACCATGACCGACGTAACTGAAATCGCGCGGGTGGTCGGCGAAACCAAGGAGTTCTGCGACAAGCCGCTTTGCGCGTGCCTGATGGGCTTGGAAGATGTTTCGGAAGGGGTCGAGCTGTTACAAAAAAAATATGGGGTGCCCACGTTCGCATTCCCGGAGAACGCCATGATGGCACTCGCGGCGAAAAGTCGTTTCGGCCAGTGGGTACGTAGTGAGTTGAAAGACTTCCAACGCTTTGATGTTGACGAAGACGCGGTGGAACAGTTGTTCGATAGCGAACTGGCGGCGGGCCGAAACAACTTGATCGAATTGAAGGCCCTGGAAGCTCTGTCGTACTATGGCTTTCCGACGGTGCCGTTTCAACTTGCCAAATCGGCGGACGAGGCCGTCGCCGCGGCACAGGAGATGGGTTATCCGGTAGTGATGAAGATCTCCGGGCCCAAGATTCTGCACAAGACGGATGTTGGTGGCGTTGCCCTGAACTTGGACGACGAGGCGGCGGTCAGGTCGGCGCATGAAAAAATGCTCGAGAGTGTCTGTCACCGTTTGGGAGAAGATGTCGAGATCTGGGGCGTGTTGATCCAAAAAATGATGGATCCAGGCAAGGAAGTTATCCTGGGTGTGACCCGTGATCCCCGGTTCGGTCCGGTCTTGATGTTCGGGCTGGGCGGCATCTACACCGAGACATTCCGCGACGTGGCGTTTCGACTTGCCCCGATCCGTCAGAATACGGCGAAAGAGATGATCGAGGATATTCGGTCGGTCAAACTCCTGAAGGGCGTGCGCGGAGAGTCTCCATCCGATATCGCCGCCGTGGCAGTGTGCCTGCTCCGACTCAGCCAATTGGTGACCGAGCATCCGCGCATCCAAGAGTTGGATATTAACCCCATGTTGGTTTATCCACGCGGCAAGGGCGCGGTGGTCGCCGATGCGCGGATCATCCTGAACGCGGAACCGCATGAATAACCGTGCACCGCTGGCCACACGGATCAATCTCGAAGCGCGTCGAGCCGATCGGTTTGGCGAGATCACAAAACCTCGTGCGTGTGTCGCACGACCGTCCATAACCGAAGCGGCGCCAACGAAACTTGGACTCAAGATGATACGATGGGATTTCGCGTCCGCCGTGAAAGCGGATGAACGGCCCGAGGAGACCGGTTTTGTTGCAGCCTGAAAGTCACTCAATCGCAAATTGGAGGAACGGATCCATGACAACGGACTGGCGTGAAAAATGGAGCAAGAAAATCGTATCCGCGAAAGCGGCGATTCGCCCCATCAAACCGGGCAATCGAGTCTTCGTGGGCTCTGCCTGTGGTGAACCGCAGGAGCTGGTACGCGCTCTGGTCGATAGCGGCAGCAATGCGGAAGATACCGAAGTCCTCAATGTCCTCACGATGGGGGTGGCACCCTACACCGACCCAAAGTACTCTTCCCGATTTCGGGCGAACGCGTTCTTTATCGGTAATAGCGTGCGCGATGCGGTTGGTCAGATGCGCGCCGACTACACACCGATCTTTTTCTCCCAGATTCCCGATATGTTTCGCTCGGGACGGCTGCCGATCGACGTGGCACTGGTCATGGTCAGTCCACCCGACCAGCACGGGTTTTGCAGTCTCGGCGTATCCGTTGACATGACACTGGCCGCGGCCCAGTCGGCGAAGATCATTGTCGCACAAATCAACCGGTACATGCCACGGACGTTGGGCAATAGTTTTCTTCACCTGCGCGATATTGGCTACCTGGTGGAACACGACGAGCCGTTGCTTGAGTGGCCCGTGATTACGGAACCGGATGAAGTGACTCGCCAAATTGCCGCCAACGTTGCCACGCTGATCGCCGATGGCGATACGCTCCAGATGGGAATCGGACGGCTTCCCGACACGGTTCTGATGCAACTCACCGACCGGCATGATCTGGGGATCCACACGGAGATGTTATCTGATGGGGTCATTCAGTTGGTCGAAGAGGGGGTCATCACGGGCCGGCGCAAGACGCTACATCGGGGGAAGATCGTTAGCAGTTTCGCCGCCGGATCTCAGAAGTTATTCGAGTTTCTTGATAACAATCCGATGATTGAGATGCACCCTTCGGAATACACGAACAATCCGAGGGTCATCTGCCAACATGACCGTATCGCGGCGATCAATTCGGCCATCGAAATCGACTTGACTGGACAAGCCGTCGCCGATTCCATTGGCGAACGGCTCTATAGCGGTATTGGTGGCCACGCGGATTTCATGCGGGGCGCGGCGTTGGCACGTGGTGGCAAACCAATCCTGGCGATGGCGAGTCGTGCCGACACGCGCGACGGCGTCCGCAGCCGGATCGTGCCCTTTCTGCAACAAGGTGCCGGAGTTGTCACGACACGCGGCGATATCCACTATGTCGTGACCGAGTACGGTGTCGCTTATCTGCATGGCAAGACGATGCGTGAACGCGCGATGGCATTGATCAATATCGCGCATCCCGATTACCGAATGGAGCTGCTGCACGCTGCCAAACGCCGGCGGCTGGTGTATGCCGATCAGATCTTGCCCCCCGCGCGTCCCTACCCGGCGGAACTCGAAGAAATCTATACGACGAAGGACGGCGCCAAGCTGCTTCTTCGACCCATTCGGCCTGCCGACGAAGACAATATCAAGGGCATGTTCTATTCATTTAGCGAGCAGACCAAGTACCTGCGCTACCACGGTACCTTGAAGTCCATGCCGCACAATAAGGTGCAGGTATTCTGCAACGTTGATTATGACAGTGAGATCGCGATCGTCGCCGTGCATGGGGAAGCCGGTCTTGATGAGATCGTCGCGGTCGGACGTTATTTGACCCTTCCGGCGAAACGGGCCGCGGAAATGGCCTTTGTCGTGCGCGACGATTGGCAACGAAAAGGACTTGGAAGCCATCTGTTCCACCGCCTGATTGCGATCGGTCAAGAACGGGGAATCCGAGAATTTCACGCCGATGTCCTTCCTGAAAACGCCGGCATGCTCAAGATCTTTCACAGTTCCGGATTGAATACTGAAACGGTAACCGACGAGGGCGTGGTCCGTGTCACGATGAAAGTCGAGGATTAGACGCGTGAAGAAAAACCGCTACGGCATCGTCAGCGAATCACGCGAGCGGCAGGATTTCGATGCCCGCCAGTTTCCCGTAGGCCTTGATTTTCTCGTCCAGTTTGCCGTAGATGAAAAGTTGGTGGAAACCCTTGATGTTGGCCGCGTCGGCAACGTCATCGATCGCCAGTTCCACGGATGTGCGGCACCCGCCTTCGGTGGGCGTGTCGAAATTGCGCAGGACGTGCCCCGTTCCAACAAGCATATTCGTTGGACCCTGAAAATCGACGACGGTCACCGGTTGCCCGATGCGCCAGAGGACTTGCGGTGATACGCCCGTCGATGACTCGTGGTGACTGCGCAGAATGAACGGCTCGGGCTTCGCATCAAAACCATCGAGTTTCGTGGCACAGGTGCAGTGCGCACCCATCAGTGTATTGCGGACCGTGTTGGGCGCGGGGTCTTGCTGAAAGCCGGGCCGGCCGAGTAGCAGGCTGATTAAACGCATTGAGATCGCGGCGTTCCAATCCGCCTCACATGCCCCAACACTCCCCTCGTCGTTCAGTCGCGACCAGGCAATGCACGGTGGACAGGGAACCTGGTGGTTGCGCACCAGCTGCAGGCAATTCAACGAGATACCGTCACAGTTCTCGGTCGCCATGATTTGTTTCGCGACAAAGTAGTGAGGAGGCCCATCTGCAATGCGGCGGCGGAGCCGGCCGCGGCGGTCAGCAGGCTGCGCCGACTCAAGCGAACTTCGGAAAGACAGCCACGACAATTCTGTTCATGCGTGCACATCGTCCAATTCCCTCTTGCGGATGGTAGGATGAGTAGGAATGTTGGCGGCGGGTGCGATTACCACTTGCTGGTACGCGTGCCGTCCGGAAGTGTAGTGTCACAAATACCGGCGCGCGCGTCAAGCAATGGTCCAGGCCCGCGGACGGTGACATGACCCGCGCGACGTTGCCATGGACGCATCCCCGGTATTCAGCCCGGCCGTCCGGACGCGGGCGGCTCCGTGTTCTTCACCCCACGCGGAAATTCGATGTTATGGCGCCTGATTTTCTTCCATAACGTCACGCGACTTACGCCGAGCAGCTGCGCGGCGCGGGTCCGATTGCCGTGCGTCTCCCGCAGTGCATTGATGATGCGCTCCGCTTCATCGCGTTGTTGTTCCGCACCGCCGCGCCCCGCGGCGACAGGGCGCGTATCCGGGCCCGGTTCCAGACTGCGCAATTCGGCCGGTAAGTCGAGATAGGCGATCCGATCGTTGGATACCGTAACCATTGCATGTTCGATCGCGTTGCGAAGTTGGCGGATATTACCCGGCCAGCTGTAATCCATAATCCGTTTCATGGCGTCACGCGTGATGCCGTCAACATGTCGCTGCTGGGATTGATTCAACTCAGCAATGAAATGCTCGACAAGAAGCGGAATGTCCTCCGTGCGATCGCGTAGCGGAGGTAGTGTGATCTCGAACACGTGGATTCGATAGAAGAAGTCCTCGCGTATTTTGCCGGAGGCTACGAGTTGGCGCAGGTTCTGGTTGGTGGCGGTAACCAGTCGAACGTCGACCTGGCGCGCTTTGTCATCGCCGACGCGCCGGATCTGCTGTTCCTGGAGCACGCGTAATAGCTTCACCTGCATCGCGGGCCCGACGTCCCCGATTTCGTCGAGAAACAGCGTGCCGCCGTCGGCCGCTTCAAAAACGCCCAATTTGTCCCTGATCGCGCCGGTGTACGCGCCCTTGACGTGCCCGAACAACTCACTTTCCAGAAGCGTCTCGGGAATCGCGGCGCAGTTGATCGCCAGAAACGGGCGATCATGACGATTACTCCGCGCGTGAATGGCCGCTGCGGCCAACTCCTTCCCCGTGCCGGACTCACCC
>CAZSOG010000062.1:0-11128 GCA_964607555.1 uncultured Pirellulaceae bacterium
CGGACGTGTTTGACGAAGGTCGCACACTCTCTTTGTCGTACTCGGCCGGCGCCAACATGAAGTGGAATCAGAGCCTCGACACGTTTGTTCGGTATCGGGGACGCCATACATCGAATCCGCTGTACGGCGTCGATCAATTCGCGAGCATCACCAACACGAACCGCCCGGATCAGGAAGACCTGGTCGAGATCGGAGGCACCTGGTTCCCGATCACGAACTTGATGGCAAGTGCGTCGGTCGGGCTGGAGAACCGTCAGAATCACTCGGCCGTCGCGGACTTTACTGAAGATAACTACCCGATGACATTCACGGCGTGGTACACGCCGCGGCCATCGTGGAATGTGTCGGCGGGGTACGGGTACTACACGAACTGGATTGATCAATACATTTATTTTCCTGGTGACGATCCAAATACCCAGGCACTCGACCGGTCGCAGTGGAATTACGGAGGGCGTGCGCAGGTGTTGAGTTTGGGGGTCAGCCACGCGCGTTCCGAGTATCTGACGCTGTCCGCGGGCCTTGAATACGTATGGGCGCGCAATCGATTTGACCCACTTGCCCCGTGGCCGGACCTACCGGATTATTCCCAGGTGATCGTGAACAAGACACGCTATACCGCGGGCATTGACTGGGCGGCGAACAACCATATCTCGGCGTACATCCGGTACCTATATCAGGATTACTCGGACGTTTCCGCGCCGCGCGTCAGCGGCACCAGCCACATGGTCTTGACCGGCTTGTCGGGTAACTATTGATACGCTCGGCGCGTGGAAGCGGTCAAGCAATTCCCGTATTTTCCTGGGTCCCGCGGCGTCTTGGCGAATCCAAGGTATTAGTAGACGTGACACTCGGACAGCTGCTTGTGCAAATAGGACCGGCCCTTGGCGGCAATCCGTGACGGTAGCCACAAAGTGTGGAGATGCTTGAGTCGGGCCAGTCGATCAAAACTGGCTTCCGTCAGCCGCTCGCAAGCCCGTAAATCCAATTGATCCAGGGATGGGAACCCCGCGAGCTGGTCCAGCACCGCGTCTTGAGTCAATGGTCCCAGCGTCAGGGCGTGGAGTTTCGGCAACGCGGCAAGCAGATCCAGACGATCTCCCGCGATGCCGGTCCCTTCAAGATCCAAAACCTCCAAATCCCTCAAGGAACTCAAGTGCGTCAACGCGCCATCACTGAATCGAGGCGACCAGAGCCTCAAGTAACGGAGCCCAATAACTTGCTTGACGTACTTCAGCCCTGAATTGGTCACGGATGGGGCATCAATGCTCAACATCCTCACGTTCAAGCCAGCCAGGTACTTCAAGGATCCGTCCGTGAACTGACTTCCCGCCAACGTGAGTTTTCCAATGCGCGCCGACCGGTCCGCCTGTTCGATCTGGTCGATTGACCGCGCCAGCAAGAGTCGCCCATCGAACTCGTCATTCGCCGACGGAGCGGGCATCGGCGGTGTTGCCGCCGGCGCGCCGGTTCGCGCGTCGCCCGACGGCCGTGCCGCCTGTTCCGCCCCGCGCGGCCCCGTCCCCGACGAAGCCGGCGGTAGCGCCGTACGGTTCGCGAACGGTTTTTGCCAGGACTCATCCACCGATCGATCGCCAGGAACCGACGTGTCGTTGCCACGCGGCGACTCGAACCGCGCGCGCGTTGAAGGTTCCGGTTCGCTCATCGGCGACGGCGCGCCGCCGTTCGATGCGCGAAGATCCCGCTTGCCACGTTTCATTTCCGCTAACAACCGCCGCCACTCGCGCGGCGGGACGGTCACGGTGCCGCGCGATCGTCCGGTCGCCGGCCGCGAATCCGTTGCCCCGCGGACACTCCCTGGCAATGCTCGAGACGTCTTCGATGCTTGGGTTGCCCGTTTCGCGGTGGGCGTCGCCTTTCGGGTGGTCGCGCCCGATCCGTTTGTCGGATTGCTTTCTTTCGCCTCTGGGGTGTCGGCCCGCGCGATATTCGTGGCGACGATCCAGCCCAGCCGAGTTATTCCGTCCACGTCCACGCGTCCGCCAACCCATCGATCGACTGCCTCGACCACGCGCATGGTCGTTCCCTTCGCCACCGTCGCGATCACGTCATTGCCAATGCGCAGACGTGCCCGATCGACAATCACGATGACCGTGTCACCGGGGTGGTACTCGTCGGAGTGCTTGACGGCCGTGGTAACCGGCGCGCGAAACGTGTTGGTTACCGCCAACATGGTTCCGATAATGACCACCAGCAAAACGGGAAGTGACACGATCGCCACTTTGCGTAACACGGCCGATTCTCCCTCAATACGGGGCAAGACTAGAAACGTTTTGGATAACATGGAATGCTACTTATCGTTGCGCACCAGCTGACGTTTCGCGAAAGTTAACTCGCCCGCCAGCACCGGTACGGAAACGCGGACGCAGATGGTATACAGGAGCAGCCCGAAGGCCCAGATCCCCAGCCCGACCATGATTTCGCGCATGGTGGGAACGTATTCGACTAACTCACCGAGCGGGGTCGGGATGAACGCGGGCACGATCAGCCCCATCCCTTTTTCGATCCAGATGCCGACGATCGCCAACACGCAGGCGACATTCAGCCACGGTAGGCCGCGCGAGGCTGGCAGTACCAGCAAGACCGTGACCACCATGTCCATCGCGACCGCGGTCCATATCCAGGGTACCAAGGCGTGACGCCCATGCAGGCCAAAATACAAATATTGGGACGAGGCCAAATGCGCCGAGTCCGTATAGAATTCGGTAAATAATTCACAGGCCAGCAAGAACATGTTGATGATCATTGCCACTTGCATGATGCGTCGAAGCGTCAACAACGCATCGTTGCTGACCTGGTGCGTCGTGACGTGCCGCACGACCTGTAATGTCAGAATGATGAACGCCGGGCCCGCCGCGAAGGCGCTGGCGAGGAAACGGGGAGCGATGATCGCTGAATTCCAGAAGGGTCGACCGCCAAGCCCAACGTAAAGGAAGGCCGTTACCGTGTGAATACTCACGGCCCAGACGATCGCGATGAACACGAACGGTACGTAAAACACGGGCGACGGCACCCGTTCACAATACGCACAGTAAATAAAGTAACCGCAAATGTGGAGATTGAGAATCAAGTAGCCGTTCAAGGCGATGACATCCCACGTCAACATCGACATCGGGAAATTGAAACGCCAGAGGAGATGCATGAACCGGTCCGGTCGGCCGAGATCGACCGTGACAAAAAGCAGGCACATAACGATGACCGATATCGCCAACAACTCGCCAAAAATCACGACGTCGTGCAGGTGCATGTTGCGATAAATGTAAACCGGAATGACCAGCATGGCCGCGGCCGCGGCGAGTCCGACCAGGTAGGTGAAATTAGCGATGTACAGCCCCCATGACACCTGGTCCGTCATGCCGGTCGTTACCAATCCGTGGACGAGCTGCTGGCAATAGGCGTGGAGTCCCGCGAGCGCTATCAGTGTCAGGAGCAGCATCCAGAGATGGTAGCGCCAATCGCCGACAAAACTCAGGCGGAAACAGTCCCAAAGAAAAATGGCATACTTGATCATGCGTCACCACGCGTGGCTTCCGCGCCCATCGGATCGTGATAGCGGCTGCCACGTTCGTCAAAGTAGTAGAAGAAACGCGGAATCGTTCCGACATCTTCCTTCAAGATGTAAACACGCTTGTGCTGCAGTATGTAGGCGACGGTGCTATCCCGATCCAGGACGTTGCCGAATTTACGGGAACCGGTTGGGCAGACCTCGACGCAGGCCGGCAGGCGGCCGACACGCGTGCGCTGCAGGCAGAAAGTGCATTTCTCCATGACGCCTTTCTGCCGCGGTCGATTCGACAGGTACGCCATGTTCGGATTCAACTCGTCGTCCGGAATCTCGGGGGCCGTGAAATTGAATCGGCGCGCCCAATAAGGACAGGCCGCCTCGCAGTATCGGCAGCCAATACACCAGTCGTAGTCGATGACAACGATTCCGTCCGGTTCTTGCCAGGTAGCCTCGACCGGGCATACTTTCACGCACGGTGGCTTGGCACACTGGTGGCACTGGACCGGCATGTAGTATTTGTCGGGATTGGGGACCTGCCCGGTGTAATGGTGATCGGAAGTCTCAACGTCAATACTTCCTTTTTCCATCTCCAACACGCGAATGTACTGGATTTCCGGAGACCGCGATTGATTGTTTTCCTTCACGCAAGCATGCACGCATTTACGGCATCCAATGCAACGGCTGAGATTCAATCCGTAAACGAACTCAACACCGTCCAGTGGTGCCGGGTCGGCGAGGTTGACCGACGTATGATAGCGTTGCTCGACCGCGGTTTGGATCCGCGTCAAAACGTGGTGTTTCTCCTCCGGCGTCATCTCCTTGTAGTGCGCTTGCAGAAACTCGTCGATCGTCGGGATATCATCGGGCTGGAGTTCGCGAAGCGGTGAAAGCGCTGCCGCCAGGGCGGCGGTCCCGGCCAACGCGGCGACTCCCTGGGTCAAAAAACCGCGGCGCGTGACCGCCGTGCCGTCGGTGGCGACCGACGGGTCGTAAACCGTTCGCTGGTTGTCCGAATCGTGCATGGTTCAGTCTCCCTCCCGGGTGCCCTCCACGGGTTGTCCATGTTCACTTAAGAGCACGCGCAGCGGGTCCCGATCTTGGTGGTGATCACGAAACTCCTGCGGGCCCATGCGCAGCGTATGGGGACCCGGGGCGGCGTGCATCGGCGGAAACGGAGGTCGGTGCGGGTCGTGGCACTCAACACACTTCAAGCGCGTCTGTTCGCCGCGCGTCCGGTCCCAGTAGCCGTTGCTCCGCCCATGGACGCCGTGCTGCCAGTCGCGGTAGACCGGACCATGACACTTGGCACATAATAGTTGCGGTTGTGCCCAGGGGATCTCGTGGCCGTAGTCGTCCACGAACGTGTCTCGATTCGCCGGGTCGTGGCAGTTGAAACAGCGCCGATTGATGCCGTGTGCCATGTCGATATCCATATGGTTGGTCAAGCCCAGGCCCGCCGTGTACGGTACCGGGAGGCTACGGTGGCATTCGGTGCACCGAAACGTGAATGTACCCACGTGGTACGCGGGGCGCATGGACGTCGGCCGGACCGGCGTTGGGTCCGTCACCCACGCCGCAACCCGAACGGCGGGCTTGACCGGACTCGCGAAGCGAAATGGCCGGACGGCCAACACCAGCGCGGCCGCGACCAACACCGTGGCGACCCAATACGCGTCGCGGTTGCGTTTCGGAATGGAGGAGTTTCTTGACATTCGTGGATTAAGCACCGGTGAGAGTGGAAAGGCCAAGGCCGTCTTGTCATGGCGGCTGTCAGGCCGCGGAGATCAGAGGAACTAGCTTTCTCCAGGTACGATCATAGTTGCCCTCGCGAATAATTCAATTCCGTCGCCGTCCCAGGCGTAATGCTCGTGCCCCAACGGTTCAGCACGCCGGCGGCGGAACCACCACGTCAAAGCCGCCGGCGAACTTCCCCATTATGTTCCTTATATTCCGCGTAGCCGTTCACGACATTGTCTAGCAAGGAACACTAATCTTCACTGATCAACACTAATGATACCGCCCTAGAAAGTCTGCAACACGCAACATAAATCCGGCAGGTCGTAGAAAGGTCGAAGGCATTTCAAGATGAGGTTTTCCGATATTAGCGAGAATTAGCGTCAATTAGTGTTCCTTTTCTTCTGGTCCGTGAACAGTCACTATTCCGCAACACCGTATCCGTGCCGATCACGCGTCGCGCGAGGCTTCTTCACGCCACTCTGGCTCCTTGCCATCAGCGTCCCTCGAGAACCCAGATCGTGGCGCGCCGGCTGACCTCCAGGCTGTTGGCCAGATTCAGCTTCACCTTGATCCCCTCGCGATGCGCCTCGACCGTTTTCTTGCTGATTTGCAGGTGGCGCGCGATTTGCTTCGTTGACAGGCCCTGGCCAATGAACTCGAATACCTCGAGCTCTCGATTGGTCAGACGGGACACGGGGTCTTGGTCGAGCGACTGGCCATCCGACAATCGATGCAGCAACTGCGCGGAGACTTGTTTGCTGACGTAGATTTCACCACGCAACACGTCACGCAACGCATCGATAATTTTTTCGGGCGATTCCTGCTTGCTGATATACCCCGAGGCGCCACAACGCAAGGCGCGTTCGGCATAGAGCATCTCGTCATGCATGGAGGAGACCAGCATCTTGATATGCGGCGCGCGCGAATGAACTTCCTCGATCAGCGCCAGGCCATGGCCTTCCTTGAGCACGAGGTCGACGACGATGACGTCCGGAGCCGATGCCGATACCGCGTCCAACGCGCTGTTGACGTCACTCGCTTCCGCGCAGACCTCGAGATCTTCCTCATCCTGCACCAATTCGCGCAGCCCGCGCCGCACGATCGGGTGGTCATCGACGATCAGGATTCTAGCTTTCTTCCGTGGTATCACGCGAACTCTCCTTGTGTAATTGCATCCCTCGGCGATGTCGGTCCGTACAACGAATGGTACAGACGACGAGCGTGCCTCCGGAACCAATTCGTCGCACCTCGACGTTTCCGCCAATTGCCCGGGCCCGATAATGCATGATCCGCATGCCCGATCCCGGCGCCTTCTCGAAATCGTCGGATATTCCCACCCCATCGTCGCGGATCGTCATTTGAACTTCATTGTCATTGCCGGTAAGCTCAACGGTAATGTGGCTTGCCTTGGCATGCTTCACCGCATTATTCACGGCCTCTTGGGCGATTCGATAGAACTGCAGCGCGCAATAGTCATCGCGTAGACGGATGTGACGATTTCCCTTGAACTCACACGCAATGCCCGTCTGTTTCTCGAAACCGCGAACCATCATCTGGAGCGGCAATTGGATCCCCTCCGCGGTCAAATCAGCTGGGACCAGACCCTTGACGACGCGCCGCACTTGTCCCAAAACCTCTGGAATTCCACGCGATAAATCCCGCGCTTTCCCGGTTTCCGCGTGATCTTGAGCCTGGAGTCTGCGGTAGAGGCTCCTCGCGAGATAGCTCAAGCCGGTAAGCTCTTGGCCAACATCGTCGTGCAGTTCTTGGCCGATCCGCTGTTGTTCACGGGCACTGATTTGGAGAATCTCGCGTTCCAAACGTGAACGCTCCATGATCTCGCCCTGCAACATCCGATTGATCTGCGTTAACTGCGCGGTACGCTCCCGCACGCGCGACTCGAGTTGATCGCGCGCGACACGCAGTTCTTCCTCGATGTGGACCCTCTGGATGACACCACCCATCTCGACACTAAGTTCCTCCAACGACTCGACCACATCCGCGGTAATGGCGCCCGACTGGCGATCGGCCAGATGGAGGGCACCGAGCTCGCGTCCCTGAAAGAGAATCGGGACGATCGCTAGACTGTGGCATCCACACTCCTGCAGACGCTCGCAGAGCTTCCGGCCAAGATCGTCGGAAACGGCCGAAAACACACGCGAGAATGCCGATAGGAACTCGTGCATGTCCGAAATGTGCACCGATCCACGGTTCGTGGTTGGCTGGAGTTTTCCTTCGTTGCGCCAGGCGAGAATCTGGTCGCAAATACAGAGCTCGTCTTCGCATGACGCCCCGCTTCCATCCTCGAACTCATGGCATGGACACTCTTGAACATATGCGTTGAGGCCATTCAATTCATCGCGCAAACGGATTCCCACGACTTCGCAGTCAACGTAGCTTTCCAACTCCGCCGCGAACTCGTTGAGCAATGGTTGCAGCTCCATGTGCCGGTTGCCGATTCTCAGGATGCGCCGCCATAACGTTCGCTCCGTCACGTCCCGGCAGGATTCGACGATCTGAATGACGTCGCCGTCGGCATCAAAAATCGGGGCCGCGTCAATCGCCGTGTAAAGGCACCGACCCGCCTCGTTTCGGTGCGTGTGGTACACGCGGACCGGCGCTTTCGTCCGCACGACTTTGCGCAACGGGCATGGTTCGTCATCGCCCGCGCACGCCGTGTCGCGATGGTGGGCGAAGCGAAAACACTTGAAGCACCCTTTGTCCAACACGCCAAACGGGGCCAGATTCCGAGCGGCCCGGTTCGCCATCACCACGTTGAACTCGAGGTCGATGACGATCACACAGTGTGGGAACGCATCCATTACCGTCTGCAGGAATGTGTCCGACTGCTGTAGTGCCCCGTGTTCGGTGATTGTCGGCAGTGACGAATTCGGATGGGCCACGCGCTGCGACGCGCGTTCTGATTCGTGCACGGCGTCCCCCCTTTTCTTGTTCGATCAACCCACCTCGGGTCGTCGTTCACGTGTTACATCATGACAATCCGTGGTCGGCATCATGAACGATGTATGCGTTCGGGCATCGTCCTCAAGCCGCGCCGCGCGACCCCCCGGAACCCCACGGGGCTTTGGCGATGGCCGCGCCGAACATCCGCCTTCAATGGCCACCCAGCCGTCACAACACGCTCAATGTGGCACGCAGCGAGTGGATTTACAACCCTATTAGAGCATACGTTTCAACCTGAAGCATGCATCGGTTTCTGTCAATCGCCCCTCTGGTAGGGCCGGCAATCGCCCGTCGTTCCGAGTGGCCCGCGAACCGGTGGGAATGGCCCCATACCGGCGTGATCTAGGTAAATTACCTAGTTAAGACTCGCCTTTTTCCCAATTCCGCCGACGGCCCTGATCGTCGAAACTAGGGGCATTGGAGTTGGGTGTGAGAATTAATGTGTCGGCGGCCGTGCCGTCGAACGGAGGCTTAGGCCTTAGAGTGATTGTGTCGCGGATTGTGCGTGTTCGACGGAGAAGTCTGAATATGAATCGATGCGATGGTTTCGATTGTTTCACCGCTTCTTCGCCGTGACGGATCGGTCGCGTATCGCTCGAAGGCCTCATTCGCAAGGGATTATTCTCGTGTGTACTTTGCAGCAACAACTTGTGTCGTTTCGTCGCCTGGTGTTTTGGGCGGCATTGATCGTGCTCGTCGTTGGTCCGGCCGTGCCATCATTCGGCTACCGAAAATTCCATGACGAGGGTACGGATCGTTTGCAGCCGTGGGACAACTGCGTGATGTGTCACGGGGACGATCTTATGGGCAACCTGGGTCCCGCGTGTACCACGTGCCATAACGATTTTTCCGCACCAGATCTTCCGCCGACCGGGCATCACAAATCCGGTCGCGACGACCCCCTGACGAATTGCGTGTTGTGTCACGGCGACGACTTGACCGGTAATCCTAGTTTCGGGACCCCGTCTTGCTTCTCTTGCCATGATCAACTGTGGAGTGGCGGTGGCACGGTAAATTCACCGCCGGTCATTAACGCGGGTGGCCCGTACGCCGGGACCGTCGGAGTCGCCGTTCAGTTCGATGCGTCGGGAACGACGGATGCCGATGGGGATCCACTGACATTTCTTTGGGATTTTGGCGACGGCTCGTTTCCTTCCGGGGGGAGCAGTGCGGTTGTGAGCCATGTGTACGATGCCGCGGACACGTACACCGTGACATTGGCGGTCGCGGATGGTAAGGGGTTGCCCGTCTCGACTCAATTCGATGTGGAGATCACGCAGACCAACTCGCCACCCACCGCATCAGCCGGTGGACCGTACGCGGGAACGGCCAATCAGGCCGTCCAATTGGACGCATCCGGGTCGACAGATCCCGACGGCGATACGCTGACCTTTACATGGGACTTTGGCGACGGCAGTCCGGTCGAGGGGCCGAGCAACAATGCGATCACGAACCACACGTACCAAACGGCCGGCACCTACCTCGCGACGGTGACCGTGTCGGACGGGGCCAATGATCCCGTGACGAGCGAAGCCAATGTCGATGTCGCCGCGGACGGCGGTGGTGGGGGCGGCGGGGGAGGTACCCCACCGCCGACTGGCAACGGATGGGATGTCCAGTTCCCGTGGTTAGGCATTGGGGGCACCGTCGAATTCGATGATTTTGGTCCTTGGCTCTTGGTTCAAGAGACGATTGATAATGGCCCAGCGATCCAAGGGATTGGATTTCGCGTCGATTCCTCGATCGTGTGGTTGGACGCGGGCGGTTCACTGTTCATTGGGTCGCAGTCCGCCGCTGGCGACAGCATGTGGGGACTCGTGTTCAACCTTACCGCCGGCAACACGAATAGCGTCTGGTTCGCGAGTCCGCAAACGCCGCCACCCGCACTCGACTTGGGCGGACTGGGAGATTTGCTCGGCGGAACTGGGCTACCTGACCTCGGCTCGCTCGGCTTGGGAGGAACCGGCTCGGGCTCCACTCCGACTGGGAGCACCGGGGGCGGCAGCACGCCAACGCCTGCCACCGGCACCGGCGGGACGAGCGGCGGCACCAGTTCTGGATCCGCCGCGCCGCCGACGCGGCCGCGCGCTTATGATGTCTACCGCCAACGGGGCGATAGCTACGCACCCAGTTTCGCGCCGACGCGAAGTCAGTGAATAGCGAAGCGTCCTGTCCTTGAACCGGCCCGCACACGCGATGAATTCGGCACGGGCAGACGGTGTGCGAGCGATGATTTGAGGGCAGGTTGCTTGGTTTCTGCCCGACCGGGGCCCGGATGGCGCCGGGGATTTCGCTCCCCGAGCGATTTTCTGGGTTCGCGCGCGACTCCCGTCCGGCTGGGATATCGCTCGACATTCCCTATAATGGAAACCGAGCTGGGATTCCGGTGTGTACTTTGTGGGCTTTCGGTCGACCATTGCCACCTACGGCGACCTTCGATTTTGGTGCTCTCTTCAAGGAGTCGAGTTTTCATGTATTGCGACCGTCTTAGAAGCCCTTTCCAGGCGTCGTTGGGCAAGTTTATTGGCGGAGGTCTTCTTCTGGTTCTCATGTTCGGCTGCTCGCGCGAGGACGAGATTCGCCAGTACCCGGCCGGGTCCGAGACGAGCGTCAAGCAAAAGAATGCCGCCGCCCTGGACGAACTGGTTGGCAAGAAGAAGCTGCCGGCCGATGCGGCCGCGGCACATGGCGCGTTTGCTGCCGGGTCGGCGCTCGAGTATCACGTTCCGAAGGGCTGGGTCGAGGAGCCACCTCAGGGGTTGCGGAAAGCAGCCTTTCATGTGGTTGACGCCGAGCGGAAAGTGGAAATCACGGTGATCGACTTGGCGCCGATGGCTGCGGACTTGTTGGCGAACGTGAATCGCTGGCGTAACCAGATCGCGCTGGATCCGAATACGCAAGCCG
>CAZSOG010000063.1:0-11101 GCA_964607555.1 uncultured Pirellulaceae bacterium
GCATGTGCTTGATTGCGCTCGATCATCACGTGCCAGCCCTTGACCAGCGAATGGGAATCGCCGGACAGCATATCGAGTCCCAGCAGGGTCACCATCAAGCCGCCGATGATCATGACGATGATCGTAAAGAAGTCCGTCCAGGCGACGGATTTCAAACCGCCGTAGATTGCCCATGACCCGGCGACCCCGCCGAGCACCACGATGGCAAACCAGAGATTCCAGCCGAACAGACTCTCCAGAGCCAGTCCGCCGCCGTACAACACGGCGGCGAGGAAGGCAACGACGTTGCTGACGATCGTCAGCACGGCGAAGAATTGACGCAACAACGGGTGAAAACGCACCTCCATGAACTCGGGGGTCGTGAAGACGCGTGAGGCGAGCAAGAAAGGGATGAAGAACCAGATCAGCGCCGAGAACGACAGCACATTGGACCATTCGCTCATCGCCACGCAGATGCCGTAAACGAAGGCCGCGCCGATCATCCCGATAAAGTGCTCGGTACTGATGTTCGACGCGACGAACGAACTGCCGACCACATACCACGGCAGGGTTCGTCCGGCCAGGAAATAGTCGTCCGCGTTCTGCTTTTCCTTACGCCCCGCCCACAAACCGATCGCGCATAGCACGACAAAGTAACCGGTGAAGGCCGCGTAGTCGGGCCAACTCAACGGAAACGCGTCCGCACCGGTCATCGATGGCTCCTCGCAATCGGTTCAGGTCACAGCAGTTTCGTGAACCCGGGCATCGGCAGCGGATAATTGCCCGTGTCATCCGGGACACTTGGCGGGTCGGTGTCGAAACTGGCCTTGTCGGGTGCCGGTCCGTACTGCAAACTGGCTTGGGCGACATCCGCGTATTTGGTCGCGACGCCCGTGTAAACGGCCACTTGGCCCAGCACGCCGATCATGGTGGAATTGACCATGTGATAGCCGCTGTTGATCGGCTTGCCCGTCTTGAAGGACTCGATCAGCGCGGCCTGTTCCGTATCGTAGGGGTTGTTGCGTTTGCCCGTGTACTTCCAATTCGTTTCGCCCTTAATGGTGCGCCGGGCCAAATCGCATGTTCCTTTGGTCCCCATGACAATATCACCGGAGTTGCCATAGCAAGCTTTCTGGGTGCGGCAAAGCGCGTAGAGGCGCGTACCGTTCGCAAACTCGTAGACCACCGTGTCATGGTCGTACATGTCGCCGTAGATTTCACCGAACGAAGCCGATCGGCCGCCCAGGCCAAAGCACCATACCGGCGACGCCTCGTGCAAGATCCAGCACATGCGATCGATGTTGTGGACCAGTGACTGCGGAACATCATCTCCGGAGAGCCAGCGGAAGTGGTACCAGTTGCTGAACTGGTATTGCGTCTCGGTCAGTTTCGGCGCACGGCTTTCGAGCCGATAGGGACCGCGCAGGAACATCGACTGCATCGCGACAATGTCGCCGATAGCACCGTCGTGAATCCGCCGCACCGTCTCCTGCCATCCGTAGTCCCAGCGGCTATGCAGACCCGACAACAGGCTGATGCCCTTCTTTTCAGCGAGTTCGCACGCGCCGCGCATCCGCCGAACACCGACGGGATCGATCCCGTGCGGTTTTTCCACGAACACGTATTTCCCCGCCTTGATCGCCGCCTCCGCATACATGGGGTGAAACTTCGACGCGCAGGCGATCAGGACGATGTCAACGGAGTCGATCACTTTCTGGTAACCGTCAAAACCGACAAAGCAATGGTCGTCATCGACGGCGACCTGGTCTCCGCGTTGGGCCTTGAGCGCCTTGCGGCTCTTCTGCAGACGATCCTCGAAGATATCGCACATGGCGACCAGTTTCACTTCGGGCGCGGCGGCCAGGCTCTGTGCGGCGGCACCACTGCAGCGTCCCCCGCAACCGATCATCCCAATCTTGATGGTCCCGTCACCGGCGGCATGCGCGCTACGTCCGACCGCCAGGCTGCCCAGCGCGGCCCCGGACGCCAACGATGCGGTCGTCTTCAAGAAACCACGACGCGATGATTCCGGCGCAGGTCGGTTCTGTGATGCGGTGTTCATGTGGCACTTCTCCCTTGCGGTACGTTTTCGAACTATCAGTTTACGACGTTGATCGGATGCCCCTCGATAAAAGCAGCGATATTCCCGGCCGTCACGGCCATCATCCGGCGACGTGCCTCGACCGTCGCCCAGGCGACATGCGGTGTTATCAAGCAATTCCTGGCATGTAACAGCGGATTGTCCGCACGTGGTGGCTCTTCCGAAAGAACGTCGATCCCGGCCCCCGCGATGACGCCTGCATTCAACGCGTCGGCCAGATCTTGTTCACATACGAGCCCGCCGCGCGCCGCATTGATGAACAGGGCGTTCGGTTTCATTGTCGAAAGCAACTCGCGATTGACCATGCCCTTATTGTCTTCCGTTTGTGGACAGTGGATCGTGACAATATCGGATTCGGCGAATACCTCCGCGACGCTCTTCCACGCAAAGGGCGCGTAACTCGGTGTCGGGTCACGGACCACATCGTGGGCCAGGATCTCCATTCCAAGACCATGTGCCAACTGGCCAACGCGGCGCCCGATGCGACCGAAACCGATGATCCCCATCCGCTTGCCGGATAACTCGACCAGCGGTTGCTCCCAAAAACTGAAGTCGTCACTTGTCACCCAGCGGCCTTCATGCACGAGATGACTCAGCCGGACGGCATGATGAAAAAACTCGAAGACCATCGCCAACACGTGCTCGGCAACACTATGCGTGCTGTATTCCGGCACGTTGGCAACGGCTATGCCGCGCTGCCGCGCGGCACGAACATCCACAATGTTATAGCCAGTCGCCAGGACTGATACAAACTTCAGGTTCGGTAACGAGGCCAACGATTCGGTGGAGACTGGAGTCTTATTCGTCAAGATGATGTCGGCTGCCGCGGCCCGTTGCACCAGCATCGATTCCGGTGTCCGATCGAAAACGGTCAATTCTCCGAACGCCTCGACCGGCTGCCAGGAGTTATCACCGGGATTCAACGTGTATCCGTCCAGTACAACGATTCGCATGTCACACCTTGGATTATTCTCTCTCTTCTTCCCGCGCGCCATTCTGAAACCCGGCGCTGTGCACGGGGCACTCGACCCGTAGCCGTTCACGAAACCTGCTATCAAGGAACACTAATCTTCACTGATCAACACTAATGATACCGCCCTGGAAAGTCTGCAACACTCAACATAGATCCGACAGGTCGCGGAAAAGTCAAAGGCACTTCAAGGCGAGGTTTTCCAACACGAGCGAGAAATAGCGTCGATTAGTGTTCTTTTTCTTCCAGTCCGTGAACAGTTACTCCGACCCCGCACGGGAGCGACGGAAGGTCTGCCCCTCGCCGTCCGCCCGGCCACTCGACCAACCACTATGCTACCCTGTTCAAGACCCGGCGTGCAACAAGGCATGCGAAACACACGTACTTCGTTGATCGTGGCAAGGTTCCCCCGGTACGATGGACGTCCTCGTCCATCGATGCCCCACCCCGAACCTCAACCACTCGGGGGCGTGCGCGCCCGTACGGCCGAGACGCACAAGTTCCGGGCCGCGTCCCGACGGTCAAAAGATGTCCGTCGTACCCGGTTTCCGCCGCTTCTCCTCCTCGAGGTACGATGGACGTCCACGTCCGTCGATCCTCCGCCCCGAACCTCAACCACCGGGAGCGTAACCGGCCTCCCGCTTGGTCAAACGGCAAGGGTTTCTGGGGGGTAAGATTGGAGCAGGTGTCGGTTGGGGTGTAGCCGTTCCAAGTCGGCTTCCATTCGCTGCGTTTGGAATCTATCCCAGTGGTTGGACACTTGGATTGCGCGAACCATGAGCATCGGTGCCGCGCCCGATAAACGCCAACGCATGCCGCTACGTTCCATGCGATCCTTGACCAGGTGGCGACAGGCACCTTCGATCACCCCCGTTGCGATGGGAAATCCTTCCGCCAAATACTCGTCATAACGCATCCGATAAGTACTTTTCTCGAAGTAGTTGCAGGCCGTCGTGACCGCCTTGAGCGCCGCGCCGGTCAGTTTTCGGCGCGTGGCCATTTGCCGTAGCCCAAGGATCACGCCGTGAACTTGCCCTTGTAGAATTCGCAAGAGACGCTCACGCACCAGCGCTTCTGCCTATTCGCGATTGCCGTCACGGAGTGCTTTGGCCGCCGACCAGACGTAGATGGGCACCTGCAGGATGTCGAGGATGTCGATGACATCCTGGTGCTTCTTGGCGAGGTAAGCGTTCGATGTTTCCGGATAGTCGTCCCGCCCGTCGCACAATCGCAGGAACCGTTGTTCGCGTTTGCGACGCTGATCCACCTGTTCACTCGCCCAACAAAACGCTTTGCGCGACGAACTCGGAAATCATCATTACACGACTTCCTTGTCCACGGGTTTCACGGAAAGCCCCCCCTTCGGGGAACGGACAGCCCGTATTCTCTCGGGGAATCGTTTTTTTGTTTGCTCCAGTTTCCACGACCCGCCAAATTCCCTCGTTTCGGCATGCGGGCCATCGGTTGCACGCAACCACCCGGGACGTGCGCGCCCACACGGCCGAGGTCCCCCGGGATATTCCTTTTCTCGTTAAGGTAGGAAAAAGCACAACTGCTTGCTTTCCGTTGTCGAAATTGATACCTTAAGGAAGTGAACCTTGGGGTTCTCGGAGCAGCCGGGATGTCGGAGACACGCATGTCGACGATTGCGGATCGGCTCGGATGAACTCAGCACATTTCGTAAAAGCTATTTCGTTTTCTCATTTCTTTCCATTGGAGGTTGGGTTCTATGGCTAGTCTACGTATCCCTCTGAGACGACGAGCATTCACGCTTGTCGAGTTGCTGGTTGTCATCGCAATTATTGGCATTCTAGTGGCGTTGTTGTTACCTGCCGTGCAGGCCGCTCGCGAAGCCGCTCGGCGCATGAGCTGCACGAACAATTTGAAGCAAATCGCTCTGGCGCTGCACAACTATCATGATACGCAAAGGAAGTTTCCGCCGAGCGGAGTCTTACACGGTGATCGCGGCACGGTGTCCGGCGGCAGAACCATCTACACCACGCCCTATCATCAGACGTGGCTGGTGATGATCTTGCCCTACCTGGAGCAGACCGCGCTACATGACCAAATAATTCAGACTTACCCAATGTGGATTGGCCCCACGGGCCAACCGCAGTCGGCGGTCCACAAGAATATCGCGGTACTGCATTGCCCGAGCGCGGCCCAGCTGGAACTGCCAGATTCGCGCAACATCGCATACACGAACTACTCAGGTAGCGAAGGTTATCATTGGTGGCGGAACGCGAATCTCGGTCCGTGGTTGTCATGGTTCAACCAGATCCATATTCCACGGGCGGCCGACTTCAGTGGAGTGTTCACGATTACCAGGACGCGCAAATTCTCCGACATTCAAGATGGAACATCAAATGTTATCGCGATCGCGGAAACGAACACCACGGGCTACAAGTGGGGTCGCATTCGCACCAGTGGCTCGGGCGCGGTTCGTAACAACACGAACGAACGTGTTTTCCGTGCCGCGTTCGTGTTCACGGGCCGTTATGGGGAATGTTGTCAACCGGGCAGAGGAAAATATGAGTTCACGGATCCCGCTGGTGGAAAGACATGGTGGTTCCCCGCCGGCGGCGGCGGCGGCGGCGGTGGCGGGTATGTTTTTTCGCCGACGTATCTCTCCGCGTGGGGCCCGAATGCCAACTGGCCGGGGGCCGGCAGTACGCATCCAGGTGGACTGAACGTGGGAAGGGCGGATGGTTCTGTTCAGTTCGTTGCGGAGAATATCCAATGGCACATCTGGGCAAAACTAAACGCGATCGCCGATGGCAACCCGATTCCGGGTGGGTATTGATTCGCCCGATGATTCGTGGAAAACATATTGAGCTGACTCGTGTTATTGATAAGGAGATGAAAGATGCGACGTTTTCTTGTGCTGCTAGTTGTCTTAGTACCTTGTGTAATACCCGCCCTGGGTTGTCAAAAGAGCCGGCCTGATCCGCGCGAGCAACCGGGCTTTGTCGACGACACCAATCCGGATCTAACCGTCCAATCCATGGGCAATACCGACGAACAGGGCAATGTGAGAGATAACAAAGATAAGAAGGACGCCGCGAAGAAGTAGTCGAACCGCGCACGCACGCGAGTTAGTTACTCAGTTGCCCCTATTGATTTCGATGTATCGAGCGGCGTGGTTGCGCGCGTTGCTTGAGAGCGAAGTCATCGTCAATGCGTGCAGACCGCGCATCGCTCCGCCAAGTCACGATTGTGCTTGGCGGTTTTTTTTGCTCTTCACCACGTGTGCATGCAACAAGAAAGTCAGTCGCCATTAACGTCGCTTCGATCGGCGTACTTCATTCTTCGTCGCGCCGGCGGCGGGGTGGTCGACTTGCACGTTCTTGAGTCGATCGGGCCACTGGAATCGCGGCGCGGTGGCCGGATCAAACCCGGCCAGATGACCTTGATCCCACCGGGTCTTGGGCGGCGTGTAGCGCCAGGGCTCGTCGCCAAACACTTCTTTCAAAAGTTTGGCCAAGCCGGGATCATACGACTTGAGTTCCGCGCGCGTATTGACTTGGTTATGCTGCGCGTCGTTTTGTCGATTCGTGTCAAACCAGCTTTGCACCCCCTCGGCCCAATACTCTTGGCGGTTGGTGCCGGCGTACGTGCCGTCCCAAAGTCCGGCCTTCCGTGCCTGCTCGTACGCCTGCCGCAAACGATCGTCGAACGTCGGATCGGCCAAACGCAGTCCCACCAGATGAATCGTATGGCCGAATTCATGGATCATGATATTCTCGGTGGAATAAGGATCGCCCGGATAGGAGAGCAGATTCTCCTCGGCACAACTGACGGTGGGGGCTTCCAGAGTCGCGCCCAATCCACGTGCGCGTCGATCCCAATAGTCTTTCGGACGCAGATGCGCGTGCTCGGGAATATCGGTCGTCCACTGGTTGTACCCCATCACGACCAAACGGACCTTGGCGCGAACCAGCGCTTTCAGGACGTCCGGCCGATGTGCCAACAAGTGGCGCACCAGGAACGCTGCTTCGCGCAACGCATAATTTGAAACTTGTGCGGAGGCAACAATGGGGAAACCGTCGACCGCAATGTACTTGCGATAGAACGACGGCAGCTCGAGCCGGGTCACCTCGGTTTTGGGCGGCGCGATGACGTCCGCCCTGCCCTGCGCGCCGGTAGTGTGTTTTTCCGTAACGGCCGGCAGGTGCCGCGCAGCGCCGGCTGTCGTATTGTCCTGCAAGGCAATGGATACGCGCCGGTAGACCGAAAACGGTGGAATGGTGATCGTGATCGACCCATCATCATGCAGCGTTCCGTGAACCGTTCGCGACGGATATTCCCACGGTGTGAGGGGTTGGGCCGAATCCGCGAGCTGTGCGGCAGTCCGCCAGTCGGGATCGTGCAACGTCACACGCGCCGCGGAGAAACGTTTCCCACGTGGAGCGTGCAATGTAAGAGTGGTCGCGGTGGCAGGTGTCAGTGCGTCGGTGGGCGTATCAAGATCGTAGTTGACCAGGTCGATTGCGATAGCATGCTGGGATTCGTTATAGACGAAGCACCCAACCGTACTTGGCGCGTCGGTTTCAAGGATGCGAGACCGCTTCGCCAGGCACGTGTCGATCGCTTTCAACATCGCCGGCTTGCCGGCCTGGCGTCGCCCCGACGCCGCATCCATATAGAACTGCTTGCCGGGCGTTTCCGGACAGACCACGACATTCGGCGCGGCCGCCACCTGTTGGTTCGCGCCGACGCGGGTGGGCGAACCACGCATGCGGCGGTTCAATGAAACACCCTCTTCTCGGTGCCACAGGTACCGTTCCAACCCATAGCGCGTGCCGACGTTCCCCGACAGAACTATATGTCCGCCGCTGTTCGCATACTTGCGCAATATATCGGTCGCGTGATCGGACAGGCATGCGACACTCGGCAGCACGACGGCACGGAAAGCACGTAGTCGCTCTTCGCTGATCTGGTCGTCGGGCACCACATCCCACTGGATGTGTAGCTCGGTGAGTGCCTGGGTCCAACCCAGGTAATCATACAGGCAAATCTCGGGGTCCATCGTGAACACGGATATCGACGCCAACTGGGTCTGCCCGGGATAGATAACGCCCACATCATTGCGTGACGTCCGGTCACCGTAATAGGACGAGAACGTCTTAATGAAACAGTCAGCCCATGCGGCGCTCGCATCACAGCCGGGCGTGTAACCATTGCGGTACTGATAGTTGTAATCCAGCACCCCCTTATTGGCCAGGCAATCCATGGCCATCACCTTGTGCAGATTCGGGTGCTTTTCGCCGCTCAGTTTTCGTGGAACATAGATGGTGGGCCAGCAGTAGCCGGCGGCACTCACCGCCGCGCCCAGGCGCACGATGCCGCCAAAGCGTCCGCGCGGCGGCAAACCGGTTGGTTCGACAATCGGTCCGAACTGCACGGCCGCATGGTGCTCGAAATGCGCCATGTCGATCGCGCCCCGCGTCAGCGACCGGCCTGGGAACAAGGGGTTGCAGTTGCCCACGACAACCACGGGGCGACCGTGGCGCGAACTCTCTTCCTTGCAGAACGCGTACAGATCTCGAAATAGCCGGTCGCTATCGGCGTATTTTGAACAAATGAACAGATTCCAAATTGGATCGTCATGCCACTTGCTGTTGTGCAGGTGCCAATTCAGCCCACGCGACCGGAACGGCTTGCCGGCGATGTACTGTTTCAGATCGAATTTATCCGGGGCCCCGATCCCGATCCGGTCGCACGTGGCACGATCGAGATGCGTTCGAACAAAGCGGCGGAATTTCTCCAGACTCCACGCCCCGAACGCCTGCTTGGCCGGGTAGAGTGTTTCGTTGTCAAAGTAGTTGTCGAAGTGCAGATAGGCCGGCTTCAATGTCAACATCATCCCGACGCCCGCCTCGAAATCGCGGAGCAGAAACGGGTTCGAATGGTCGTAGGAACAGATGCGTCCAAGACTCCGGCCGACCGATTCAGGAACTGGATCCGGCGACTTTCGCAGGAATTCGTCCAGTTTCAGTTGTTTGGCAATGTCATCGGATGGCGACACGTGGCTGTAGTCCCAGGCGTCGCGTTTGCCATCAAACGACATCCGCGCCAAGTCGAAGACCGAGCGGACGCGCGTGCCATCCGGTCTGGTCCATGCGGGCAGCTTGAACTCGCGGTAGTTCTTCAAGTCCAACGGATTGGCGTCACGGTAGAAGCCGTTCTTGCCAAACCACATCAGCCGGCCCGCCGCGCCGCGGTAAAAACAGAGTTGCCACTGGTTCAAGACAATTTGGCGATCGCGCACGAGAGCCACGAACTGGCCGAACTCTCCCGCATCGTAGTAGAACACGTTCTTCAAGCCTTGCGCGCGCCCGCGCTCGATCCACACGCGCGCGTTGCCGCCACCGCGGTCCTGCAACTGATTCTGGATCCACCACGGCCCGTACCAACCGGTAGCCCACAGGCTTCGCTCGGCCATCGCGCCCAGTTCCCAACTCTGTTTCAGTTTCGTGCGCGGATGCGAAAGCACGGTGTGGTAATTTGTCCACCACGGCCGCGTCGATTGGGCGTCGACCGGGCAAACGCCAAACACGACAATAAGCAGAAACACGAACGTACCATAATGACGTTTGTGTGGCACGGAAAGGTAATCGGTTCCACGAAGCACGGTCCATCTCCGTTCGTTCATCGGTTCTATCCGGCCCCAGGCTACGATGAATATGGCCTTCGGCCAAGGCACTTCGATAGATCCCTGTAAGTTCCCCATGGTTGACGGTTGACAAACGATAGGAAAACCGCAAGAAACGTATTGCGTTCAATAGCAAGTTTTCAACACCCTAGAGCTGCGGTCGCTGCCGTGCGGGGTCACGAGACCCGCGCACAGCGCTGCATGATTCTGCACTGCAGCGTCCGCAACCTAACCACTTTCCCGCCCCCACCCAGCTCGTCTGGGTGGAGCGAATGATTCTGCACTGCAGCGTCCGCAACCTAACCACTTTCCCGCCCCCACCCAGCTCGTCTGGGTGGAGCGAATGATTCTGCACTACAGCTATTTGACTTTATAGATCACGGCCATGCCGTCGTTTTTCATTTCGGAGGCCTTGATGATGACGGTATGGTAATTGGGGTTCTTTTGGACGTAGTCCAGGAAGTCCGGCATCGCGGCGGCAAACCGGATCACGTTGTCAGCGACGATCACACTGCCCGGTTTCATTTTGGATTCGATGGCCTTGAAGTACTTCAGATAATCTTGTTTCGCCGCATCGATGAACAGGAAATCGTATTCGCCCTCGAGTTTTGGCAGAACGTCGAGCGCATCACCTTCCACGACGGTGACGGTTTTCAGAAGTTTCATTTTCCGGAGGTTCGCGGTTGCCTTCTCGACCATATCGGGGTCAATATCGATAGTCGTCAGATGGCCGCCCGTCTTTTCGAATCCAAGCCCCATGAGAATCGCGCCGTAGCCGGTCGCCGTTCCCACTTCGATGCCACGTTGTGCCCTGGTGCTTTCGACCATGATGCGCAAGAACATGGCGTCTCCGGGCGTCGTGTTGATTGGAATGCGCTGAAACTGTTTCAATAGCTTCACTCGGGCGGCGGCAAGGTCCGTGCCTTCGCCAGCCCGGCCCGCACCGGTGATCAGCAGGGTGCATGTCAGGATCCAAAACAGGCTCATGTACTTCTTCATTGTCTTCTCCTTCGAGGAAGCGTTGACAACCAAACTGAGCGATATGCGACACGATCTCAGTCCCGATCCATTGTAGAGTACGCGACTCAGCCTTGCTCGATGGGCGGCCGGGAACCCGGCACGCACGTTGTGCGGCCGGCGCGGATCGAATATGCTGTGGGTTGGTGCGTTTCTCTGAGTCCGCCCCCGGCCGCAATCGGTCCAACCGGTCACTGGACTGCGGTTTTCGATGCGGCACACGTGTCCCGGTCATTTTTGCCACGGTATTCCAATGCGCGTGAACTTCTCCGCCAGCTGGTCGCTGATCACGTGTCTCGGTGTATTACCCACGTTGATTCTCGCGGCCGAGCCACGATGCATCGAAACGCGATGTGTGCCGTGTCCGCCGCGAACGAAC
>CAZSOG010000064.1:0-10946 GCA_964607555.1 uncultured Pirellulaceae bacterium
TACACATTGAATTCCCTGGCGCAATCTACCACGTGATCACCCGAATCGCTGCGACACGCGCTGGTTGCTCCCGAGCAGCAGAAGGGAAAACCGCTGAAAGTCCGTGCGGGGTACCATCGCGATTATGTCTAAAAACCGAAAACAGGGTCTGACCCCAACAGCTCCACCGGCCTGTCTAGCGCGATAGCAATCGCGTCCACTTCGTGCGTGACGCGATTGCCGGTTTGGTGATGGACGTAACGAGCTTTCGGCCCAGGTCGAGTTGTTCGGTCAGCGTTGTTTGCCGGCGCGACAACTCGGTCTGCAACTGGGCGAGTTGTTGGGATACGATTTGTTCGGCCTGTCGCGCGAGTTGATCGGCATGTTCATCGAGCGTGCTTTGCAGGACGGTTCGGACCCGTTTTTGCATTTCATGCCCGAGGTTTGATTCGATTTCGAACCGCGGATCGTCGGCCGCCCCGTGGATCCGCGCCGTCATTTCGAAGGCATCGAGATCCGCCAGCGCGGCCGCCAAGTGTTTTTGGAGCATTTCCGTGCCGGCCGATGCCGCGACCACCGGAAGCAACTGGATGTTAGCCGCGGCTATCCACAACGTGCCTTCAAGCTGATCGTCGGTGTTGATCAGGGTGAAGCGAACGTCGGTATCCGCCGGTTCGATGGCGATGGCAAAGCCGTCGGTCGATCCCCATGTCCGTGCGGGGATCGGAACACGTTCGGCATCGATTTTGATCGCCTGCCGGACGCTGGCACGGGGACGATCCAGCGTCACCGTAACCGTCGCGTGGGACGCGCCGGCCACCTCGAATTCCAAGTGTGCCGGCCGGCGCAACGAAGTGGTCAGACTGTCCGCGCGACCGACGAATGGGAGGCTACGGCCACGTACGTCGATTTGCCCCTCAAGCGATGCTTGACGAATGAGCAATCCAGGCTCGTCGAGCGGGCGGGAAAACGGGACCGAGACACCGCGTTGCCGCGTGGCGTGTGCACCCGGATCGGCCGTGATCCAGCGTGCTACTTCAAGCCACGGTTGGAGTTGATCCAACCAGTTGTGAATTTCACCCGTGAAAAAGCTCGTGCTGAGTCGTCCATCGTCCAGGCGAACCACGTTCATCGTGTCACGGAGTCGCGCACGGTCCCGGTCCAGGGCCGATTGAATGGACGTGCGATCGTCGCGCAGCTGGTCCGGCAAGCGCTGCAGACTTTGGCGAAGCTGCTCGATTTGAGACTTCAACGCCATGCCTTCCTGACGGGTCTCCTGAATGGTACTGAGCGAACCCCCGTTACGCAGCAGATCGGGCAACCGGCCCAGCTTGTCGTTGAACTGTCGCGCTCGCCGTTCACATTGCGTTATTTCGTTGGCCAGATCGTCGTACCGCTGATACCATCGCGCTGACAAGTCGCGGACCAAACGGATCGACTCGAATTGATCCTCGACGCGGCTCTGGAGGCCGGCCGACACCGACCGCCACCACTGTCGACTCAAATCGCTGCCGAGCCCCGTCCAGCGGCTGAACTGACCCGCGACCAATGGCTCACGTTCCAACTCGCGCGGGCCACTCGCACGGTAGGTCCCGAGTCGGAGCCCGCGCACGTCAACCCGATCGAAGACCACTCGCCGGCGTGCCAATGCCGCGAGATCGACCGATACGATCGCCGATTGGTACTCGAGCAAGTTCCTGCGACTCGACGGACCGCGCGCGATCTTGACGCCGTCAACGCGCACTTTGCCATGGAGCGGCCACAGCCACGCACGGTCGACGTCGGCGACCATGCCCGTGGTGGCACGCAGGGCCTCGATTGTCGAGACTCGTAGGAGCCAGGGGACAGCGAATCTGGCCGCCGTGAATAGAACGACCGCCAACGTGATACGCGGCAATAAGTACTTCCAGCGAATCATGCACATTTCCTCAGCTTACGTGTCGCTCGACGTGGGATAACGCGCTGCACAGGACTTGGATCGAGAGGCCGTGCCGGCACCGGTTCGAGCTCGGTGACTTCCGCATCGGGAACTGCCGGCGCTGTGTTCGTGGCTGGTTCATCAGGTTGCTCACCGGCGGCGCGAAGATCAAGCCAATGCCGATACCGCTCGAACCACGGTAGACTCAACCGATACACGGGATACAGCAACACCAACCCAAGGAATAAGTTCCCCATGACAACCGTGTTATTGAATGAGGTCCAGGCGACCAACGGTACGTGATAGAGCCGATCCCAGATTGGGGTCAGAAGTGGCTGCGTCAGTATCGCCTGCCCCAGACGGTGCGTCACCGGATCCAGCCACGGGCCAACCAGACTGACCCCCAGTGCCGACGCCGTCGCGACCGGGAGGCTCACGTGAGTCGCAAACACCACCGTCGCGATCCCAATGGCCAGCAGATTGCCTTTCGGGACCAGTCCCAACAGGATCCCACACGCCAGCCCCAAGGCTAGCCGCCGTGGCGTGTCTTTGATGTGTGCCAGTTTCCAAAAAAAAGCGGCGCGACGTATCAGCCAGATCATGGTGCTTTCCGAACCGTTGGAAGTTGCGTTGAACCGTACTTCGCCACCTGTGGGCCCTTGTCACGAGAAGCCGAATCGCAAGAGATGCCGGGCGCGGCGGTCTGCCACGGCGTCCGGGTACGCACGCGAGCTGCTGGACACCGCCCCGAGAAACCTGTCCCCGGACCCGCGCGCTTAAGGCACGTACGATGCGCGCGACGAAGCGCATGAACGCCCGGACGAGGCCGTCATGCGACAACCCCTTAGAATCAATCGATCCGATCAACACCAACTAATCAGTAAATTCCACAAAATCCGAACACGGATCACAACCATTGCACTGTTTTCGTGAAAATGGGCAAGATACGTCTCGCCATCTCGCCGACCGTAAGACGCGGTCAGCGTGTTGTGGTCGGCAACACCGGTCTTGGACCACCTGGGGGGCAGGCTGCACGAAATGGCAAGTGATTGGGTGGCGGAGGAGCAAGTCGGTGGAGTATTCTATTGGTCGTATGTTCCTATCAGCTGAATAACTTCTCACCGTTGCTCCGGAATGCAACGCGGAGTATTGGGTTCTTAGGCTACCACATGCGTGCACCGTGCGTGCATGTTTCGAAGCGAGCAACGGGAGCGCGACCGAAGGAGGGCGTACTCCCTTGTGGGTTGCGGGCCACCCGCATTGGGAGTCAATCATGTTATGTTGGAGTTGCGGTAAGGAGATTCCGGACAACGCGACGCGTTGCAGCCATTGCGAAGCCGACGTGGTGGTGCCGAGCTCGGAAGATTTGGAAGTTGGCCGCGAATTGCTCGACCAGATGGATCCGGAGGTCATGTCCGAGCTGCGCAAAATTGTCGCCGGTTGTGCGACGGGCGAGGAGTTTGTAAATCAGATCATGGTCGGTGAGTGTCCGAATTGTGGAAGCGACAATACGGGCAACTGCGAGCATGATCCCGACGTGGACGATTTGACGATCGGCCGTTGTTTTGAGTGTGGCCACCTTTGGTGCTCGATTTGCGACGCACCGTTTACGGCCGGCCAGGCGAGTTGCCCGGGCTGCGACAAACTGGAGTCGGAGATTGACCTGATGAAGGAAGATTGGGACGACGACGATTCTCCAGAGATCAGCCGCTATCATCTCTTGGCGGCCGAGATTTTTGGCTACAGCTTCGCCAACTACCTGGAACATTTGATGATGGAAGACGCCAGTTTCGAAACTGAGATGCCCGCCGCCGCGCGGTTGCTCGAACACGCACTCCAAGAGAACTGGCCGGCCACGCGCGTGGGCCGAGAGCTGTTTCCCGATAACCCCTTGAATGAACGGCAGGCACAGAATCTCTTGGATTCCTGCCGTAACGCGCTGCTGGTCGTTGATGCGGAGAGTCCCGCTGAATCATTCCGGAACGCCGTACGCCAGAGTATCCAGGAAGCAATCACGGACGGTTTGAACGACGAGCAGGCGACGGAGGACCTGGTTGCGCAGATCTGTTACCGAGCGTCTGATTTCGCCGTACTGCTGGAATTGCACGGCGAATCGATTCTTGAGTACTCCGATGAGCTGCGTGGTGAAGACCCGGTGGATGATGACGAGGAAGACCTCCTGGCGGATGATGACTACGATAACTTCTTCGACGACGATGACGACGATGACGAGGCTGATGACCATATCGAGGACGACGATGACGATGACGACGAGGCTGACGACGTCGGCAACGATATGGACTGATGATCTATCGGAAGACGACGATGATCAAGATGGCGTGCGGTGGTCGGCTTGGCGATTGTTCGAGCGTGCCGCGAACGGAGCGGCCGTCTAGATCCCCAGTTGGCCAAGGCCGTCGATGATGCGGAGGACGATCCCCGCGATATTCGGGTGGGACACTTGAAATCGCTCCTCGGCACGGTGCAGGTGATCGATCAACCGTGGTGGCACGACCTCGTCGGGTGACTGTTGGCTGAGCGTTTCATGCAGTTCGGCGACGGCTTTGGTCACCGTACGGCGAGTTTCTTCGTCCAGGGAATCGAGGGTCTGGAGTTCGGATTCGAGTTCTTGGATAATCGCGCGCAGCTTCTGCACTCGTTCAGGCATGGGAATACTCGCTCACGAAATCAGTTGCGGCCCGCCCCAGGCGGGTAAACGGAACATTCGCATCCTGACGGAAACCGAGTGGAATGTCAATTGTGCCCGCCGGACCCGGGGGGCAAAACGGGTTTCAGGAGCGTGCTATCGGGTGTCTTGCTGGAGACGGGTTCGGTCGTTTCTCGCATCAGCTTGGGGAGCAGGCCGCGGACGACATCGGCCGGCAGCGCGAAGCACGAAACGCGCGTCGCGCGCGCGATGTTGATGCCGACCGCGTGCCCATCGACATCGACGAGCGGCCCACCACACTGATCCGGCTCCAAGATCGTATCATGCTCGAAAATCGCGGCGAATCCGACGCGCCGGTCGCTCAAGGGGCCGGCCAGTTTTTCCTGGAGTCTGGCCTGTCGACCGTTCGCTCGGCGCCCAGTGCCCAGCTGTACCGTGACGTCGATCTTCTGGTCTCCACGCAGGATCGAAACGCGAACTTTTTGATGGGGGGGAATGGTCACCAATCGCGCGATCAACTCGTCAGGCGTCTTCACCGGATCCCCATCGACATGGGTAATCGTGTCACCCACCATCAGGCCGGCCCGGTCCGCGCCGCCCCCGCGCACGACACTTTGGATCAGAGGTCCGCGCAAACCCTCTCCTGGATAGATTCCCAACATGCCGCCGCGGACACGGTGTGGGCGCGTACTCACCACGCCAATCGCGATCGGCAGCCGGCTAATGCCTACTGACGCGATCCACCGGCCCGGCGCGATCGAGTCGGTATCATTCCAGGAGATGGGCGGAAGTCCTTTGGCGCTGATGCGCAACATGGCCAGGTCGGTCGCCACATCACGGCTGATCACGCGTGCCGGATAGATCGATCCGTCGGCCAACCGGCAAACGGCGGGCAATTTCACTTCACTCGATTTCGTCAGCACATACCCGTCGCCGTCGACAATCGTGCCCAGTGCAACCTGCTCTCCACCGCAAAGAACCTGAACGGCGCTCTCGCGTGGTTCCGCGACGACGTCGCGAAACGCGGCCAGCACGGCCGGCGCGTTGCGCGTCGGCGCGGTCGGGGCGTGCCGTTGTCCCCGCATCATGCGCCACAGATTGTCCAGCCCGCTCGTCGATTTGCCGTGGAGCGATGCTTGCGGTACGTCGCGCCGCATCGCTTGCGCGGTCCCGCCGCCAGACGCCGTCTGCGCCGTGACCCGGCCATCGACCAGCAGCAACGTCGCCAAACTCAACAAGATCAGCTTGCCCAACGCTAGCCGAATGGAACCACGCATATATTTCACGAAACCAACTCCTTTACTGATCTGCAAGAATCTGTCCCGGGACGCCACGCGCCTGCGAGCTGTTGGCATTCGCGTTTCGGTTGACGAGACGTGTTCACGCAGGGGGCAAGCCCGTGCGGTTCTGGCGACCGGCAAACTACCACCTTTGGCCAAACGTCACCTGATTTCTAATTTCGTAGCCGTTCACGACATCTGCTATCAAGGAACACTAATCTTCACTGATCAACACTAATGATACGGCCCTGGAGAGTTTGCAATACACAACATAAATCCGTCAGGTCGTAGAAAAGTCGAAGGCATTTCAAAATGAGGTTTTCCGATATTAGCGCGAATTAGCGTCGATTAGTGTTCATTTTCTCCAGGTCCGTGAACGGTCACCTAATTTTTAATTTCTTATTTCTTATTTCTTATTTTCCCTCTCCCGGCATCAGCACGCCGAGCACCAAATCGACTTCCATGTTTGCACCGCCGCGTCGCAATTCAATTGCCACTTTGTCGCCCGGTTCATGCTGTTGCACCAGTTTCGCGAGTTGCGAGAACGTGGTAATTGGTTGACGATCGAATCGGGTGATAATGTCCCCGGGCTTGATGCCGGCACGCGCGGCCGGCGAGTCGCTCATGACCGTTTCGATCTTGGGCGAATCGGAATCGGCCACGCGAATGACGCCAATCACGGGTTTTGGCTGACCGAGCACATTGGCGAGACTTCCCCACGACTCCCCTTTCACCAAACGATCCCAGGTCGCCCGGAACGTGTCGACGGGAACATGGACATTCTTGTTAAGGCTCGCCCCGATGCGGCTATTGATCCCGATAACACGTCCTTGCATGTCAAACAATGGGCCGCCCGAGTCGCCGCCGACCAGCTTACAATCCGTTTCGATTGACCGTTTGTGCACGCTGATAATACGTCCGATGCGCACCCCTGCCTGCAGACGGTCTTCTTGGAACCCGCCGGCGTGGCCAAACGCCAGGCACCACATACCGGGCCGTAATTCATCGTCACTCCCCATGGGAGCGAACGGCCAAGCGTCCTTGCCAACCGAACCAGGCAGGGTATCGATCTTGATCAGGCCGGCATCGATGTTCTTGTTCATTCCCAGTGTGGACCCTCTGACACGTCGCCCGTCCGCGAGGATCACCAGCGCCCGCATGCCGGGCCGAACCGCGACGTGGGACGCGGTCAGGACAAAGCCGTCCGGGGTCACGATGACACCGCTGCCTTGCGTCGGGCCGACTTGGATGGCAACGGTCGATCGAACCGCCCGCCTGACAAGATCACGCTGATACGTGTCCATCAGATGCAGGTCGTCCGACGAACGCGGTATGTCGCCACCGTAGATCCGCGCCAACGGCGGGGAGAGTTCGGGGCCGGATACCGCCGTGGCGGGCACCGCAACCTGGGCAACAACCGGGACGCCAAATAGAATCAGGAGAACGAGCGCACTAAGCGCGCCGACCAACAATGGTCGCGGGACATGAGCGTGGGGCACCGCGAACGGATATTGCTCCCCGCCGGAAGCCCGTAAACGACAGGATCGGGCATCCTCTTGTGGTCGCGATCCCGCCCGTCGCTCGGCAACATCCGCGCCCGGTGCGCGTCCGTGGCAGTCTAAGAAACGAATGACCTTCATGAAGCTCGAAATCCTGTCAGAAAAAACCGTAAATGATGGCCCGAATGCGTAGGGGCGTGAAAACGCTCTGACTCCATCATACCGTTTTTGAGTCGATTCTGCTCGACTTTTGCCGGCCCAACGCCCAAAATGAGCCAAACAGGTTCAGGTTTAACGCATCCGCTGAGATGGAGAAAAGATGGCGGCAAAGCTAGTTATTGGTTGTGGTTATCTTGGGAGCCGTGTCGCCCAGGCGTGGGTCGAGCAAGGCCACTCGGTGTGCGCGCTTACCCGGCGTGCCCGGCGCGCTGGACACCTTCGTCAACTGGGGATCCAACCGATCCAGGGCGACTGGAATGAACCGGAATCTTTGCCCATTTTCCCAACAGTCGATTGCGTGTTTTGTAGCGTTGGCTGGGACCGATCCAGCGGGCGGACGATCCAGCAGACGTATGTTGGCGGCCTGGTCAACCTGCTGCGGGTCCTGCCGGATGGCGTGCGCCGGATCGTCTATGTCAGTTCAACCGGCGTGTATGGTACGGCGGATGGACAATGGGTCGACGAGCAATCGGTCTGCACGCCAACGCGTGCTGGCGGGCGTGCCTGTCTCGACGCCGAGCGGCAATTGGCCGCGAGCCGGTTCGCCGACCGGTCCGTGGTTCTCCGTCTGGCCGGAATCTATGGTCCCGGCCGATTGCCCCGGTTGCGTTTGTTGCTGGCAGGCAAACCGTTGCCGACGGATCCGAACGGACTACTGAACTTGATCCACGTGGACGACGCCGCGCGGGTTGCGTGGCGCGCCGCTGATTTCCCGTTTGACGACCTGCCCATCACGCTGCTGGTCGCCGATGGTCATCCCGTGCGTCGCCACGATTTCTATGCGGAGCTGGCGTGTCTGTATGGTGTGGCGGCGCCGCGATTCAGCCAATTCGATCCCGACCGGCCCGGCGCGCGGCATGCCGGCGGCAGCAAGCGGGTCACCAATCGCCGCCTGCTCGAAACGTTGGGCATGTCTTTGACATACGCGTCTTACCGCACGGGGTTGGCCGCGATTGCCCGCACGTCCGGCGCCGATGGTTGAAACCAGGTTTCCTTTTGCGGTACAATTCGCAAACAGCACGTTGTGTGTACGACAGATGCTTACCGCGCGGCCGGAAGAGAAAACACCATGTTACAGCGTAAACCCGTTTTTCCGAACGTCATCGAATTGAACCACCAACTGGGCCACGTGATCGGATGCAACGTCTATCTCGTATACGACCAGAAGGAGTGGATCCTGATCGACATCGGTTACGAAGATATGGTCGATGAGATCATCGAGGTGATTCGGCAGCTCGATTTTCCGTTCTCGCAGTGTCGCATGCTGGTTGCGACGCACGCGGACGTGGACCACGTCCAGGGCATGGCGAAAGCCAAACGCATCCTGCGTGCGCCGCTTGCCGCGCACCCCAAAGCCGTGGCGGCGATTTCGACTGGAGATCGGATCAGCACGTTCGCGGAGATCGCGGCCCAAGACATCCATTTGGAGATGCCGGCGACCGCGGTCGAAATCGAACTGAACAACGGTGATTTGTTACGGGTTGGCGAACAGTCGCTGGACGTCTGGTGGACGCCCGGGCATACGAACAACCAGTTGTCGTTTCGTTTTCGCGATCTGTTATTCAGTGGCGACACGATCTTCCGCGACGGGTGCGTCGGCGCCATCGACGCGCACCACGGCAGCGATCTAACGGATTTTGTACGCTCGCTGCAACGGATCCGCGATGCGGAAGTCGACTGGCTGTTACCCAGCCACGGCCCGATCTTTCGCAATGACCGGGCGCGTATTGATGAGACCATCGCGCGTTTGCAGACCTACCAACACATGGCCGATTTTGGCACGTGCGCGCTTGACTGGCCCCTGATCGACCAATGGGAGCAAGAACTCGCCGACGGAAAATGGCCAACCGACACGGCCTGAAGATCTGGCGATTTTACGATCTCGGGCGACAGTCGCTAAACTTTCCCCCGCTTCTCACGCTGCCCTGGAGTCCCGTTTTTCCCATCGTGCCCGTTTTGCGGGATCTTCTGAATATTCTTTCAACGCGGCGCTTGTTCGTTGCCGATGGGTAATCGTAGAATCCGCACATTTCGTCGTGCAGCTGCGCGACGATCCTCGACAACGTCGACACCAAGGGGGGAACTCGATGATTCGTCGCAATATGATGGTCCTGTTATGCGCGGCCGTGGTATCCATTGGCCTGACCGCGACCAAGGCATCGGCACAGCAGCAGCGTGCCTACGGTCAAGCCTGGGGCAACGCCTACAGCAGCCAGGACTGGAACCGCTTTTATCACTATCCGTACGTGTATTATCCGCAGAATTTCTGGGGAAACGAGTACTACCGCAGTAGCCAGAGCCTCTATTTTCGGTATCCGCCGGAGATGCGCATCCCGGTCTACAACCGCAAGTGGCAGAACTACTACCCGGAGAGCCGCCGCTACCACTACGGGAATCACTTCCAGTTGGATGTGTTCTAGACCGAGCCGTCCAACGAGCGCGTCGTGCTGGCGGGCGCGCGTCGGTCGCCCCATGCGGCAAGAGCTGCCACGAAATCGTGCCGTTCAAAACGCGTGCGCGGTTCCGCGGCAGCTTTTTTTTTGTGATCAGTCACGCTGATTTCTTCGCCCGACGGTGCTTTTTCTTCGGGGTCTTGTCCGGCATGGGACCGGTGTACTTCCACGTGGTCCAGGGCGTCTCGACGTGCTCGGATTCCATGATTCGCTTGATCTTCGCGACCAGCTCGGGCTGCGCGGCCGACCCCGCGTAGTGATCGGTGAACCGTAAGCCTTCGGCGGCCATCCGATCGATATTCGGTGTTTCGATTTCCCGGCCGCCGTAACAACCGAGGTGCCCGTAGCCCAGGTCGTCGGCGAGAATATAGATGATATTCGGATGCGCGGAACGGGCGGCCGCGACGGCCCATTGCGTTCCGCAATTCAACAGCATGATGGCCACCGCAAACAGCGTCATTGATGTGCGTCTCTGCATGGGAAACCTTCCTCCAGCTCTATGTTTGTTGTAAGCGTCACATCTCGCCACGTGATCGATTAGCGGACCACGTCGCAACGGCGGAAATTGCGTTGGTCGACGGTTCCTGATCACACGCCGCGCACTGCGCATGACCAGCATGCCTTTTTCGTTATGAATCTAACGAGGCGTTGCCTCCAACCAACTTGCGCATGAACCGGCGGTTGTGCTTTCCGCCACCGCCGGGTTTATCCCGGCGGAGCGATGATTTTGCACTACCTCGCGGTCAACACTACCTAATGCGGGAGGCCCGCAACCCACAAGGGAGTACGCCCTTGTTCCGCAGCGCTCCCGTTGTTCGCTTCGAAACATGCGCGCACCGTGCGCGCATGTGGCAGCCTAAGAATCTAATTCCCGTCCGTCACCGCCGGGTTTATCCCGGTGGAACGGTGATTCCGCACTACTCCGGCCTC